>NZ_JBAFSM010000017.1:0-91794 GCF_036688125.1 Pannus brasiliensis CCIBt3594
TGGTTTATGATTCCGTTAGGTATGAAATTGTCAAGGTTCTTCGCTTTGACATGAGTATATACTACTGAATTTACTAAGGTTTGTAAAGATTTTTGAGAAAAAGGAATTTTATAAAAAATATAATAAAAACTTATATGGTGATAGAAACGGAAAAGCGATCGGCCTTTAAATAGGGCGCGAGATCTCGCCCCTACTCGCTCCATGAAGACTGTAGAGGATTTAGTCCTCTCCCTCCTACCGAAATATCTGTCGCTGTAGGGGGCAGAAAAGTGGTCGCGGATAGCTAAAAGCTTTGACCTCCTGCCTTTTGCCTCCTGCCTTTTGCCTCCTGCCCCCTGCCTTTTGCCTCCTGCCTCCTGCCTCCTGACTCCTGCCTCCTAAAACTGATAACTCCCGAAGAAAACTTCTTTCGCCGGGCCGGTCATGTATACGTGTCCGTCGTCGGGCGACCAGTGAATCTGGAGAGGGCCGCCGGGAAGTTCCACGGTGCAGGAGCGATCGCACCGTCCGGTCAGTACCCCGGCGACGACCGACGCGCAGGCCCCCGTCCCGCAGGCGAGCGTGATTCCCGCGCCCCGTTCCCAGACGCGCATCTTAATATAGTCGGGGCGAACCACCTCGATAAATTCGGTGTTGGTGCGGGCGGGGAAAACGGGATGGTTCTCGAATTCGGGGCCGATCGACTCTAACGGGATCGCCGCCACGTCCTCGACAAAGGTAATACAGTGAGGGTTGCCCATACTGACGCAGGTTGAATACCACGTTTTGCCGCTAACGTCAAGGGGTAAATCGATCGCTTTCTCGTCCGCGTTGGCGAGGGTGGTGGGGATTTCCGACGCTAAGAGACGGGGGACTCCCATATCGACGGTTACTTGTTCGTCCTTGTCCAGACGGGGGGACATGATGCCCGCGAGGGTGTGAATTTGATAGGTTTTGCCGATTTCTCTCGTGTCTTCCAGTTCGGCGATAAAGCGAGCTAGACAGCGAATCCCGTTGCCGCACATCTCCGGTTCCGAACCGTCGGAGTTAAAAATCCGCATCGTGTAATCGGTGTCCCCTTTGCCGGGTAGGGCGAAAATCACCCCGTCCGCGCCGATCCCGAAATGGCGATCGCACATCCGCGCGGCCACCTCCGGGGTAACGAGCGGTTCGTCGCCGTGGCGATTATCGATCAAGATAAAATCGTTACCCAAGCCCTGATATTTCGTGAAGGCGATTTTCATAGTGAATAGCGGCCGGTGAACGGGAATAATATAGAAGGTTGGAACCTTGGCCTGCAATTATTATGTCTCAATTCAATACCGGTTTACCGAGCGTGCGCCTCCTGCAAGGCTATGTCAAAGACAAACAGGAAGTGGAAGTGAAGCTATCCACCGACGAGATTCTAGTCGGTCGTCTTCTCTGGCAGGATGTCGAGTGTCTTTGTCTGGTGGATCAAGACGATCGACCGACGTTAGTTTGGCGACAATCCTTGGTTTCCCTGAAACCCAAAGCCTAAACCCCGGTGGAATTTCCCGAGAGAAAACGGGAAGACTAAATTTGGATTCCCTCTACTAACGACCGTTCAACACCGGGTAACAATGTATTATGTCGATTAAAGAAATCGTCGAACAAGCCTTGCGGGAAGGCTATCTCACTCCCTCGATGGAGGCGGAAGTAGGGCGCGTCTGCGATACGGCCGGCGAACTCTCGATCGAGGAGTATCGGTCTCTCGATCGATTGATGGGGGCGCTGTTGACCGGGGAGGTGGTCGGTATGCCCCGGAAACAATTTATCAACGTCATGGAAGAACTGGTGATCGCCGAGGCGATCGCCCGAGCGGCCGAGATCGAGTCGTTCGCCAAAGATTCCCTGGATATCGGCGATATCGCCGCCTACGCCCTCAACCGTCTCCCCCCGCTCTACGCGACCACGGAAGAGGGCGCGAGCTATCAACGCCAACGCGCGCGGGAAGATTTACAGGAGATGATCCGGAGCGCGGTTAAGGAAGCCCTCGATCGCTTCTTGTTCTGTCCGGTAATCAATCCCGATCGGGTTCCCATCGCCAAACCGAGCCGAGAGGACACCCTCACCAGCCTCCACGGTCTCCTCAAATCCCACGCGGTCAATTACGAACCGCGGCCCGCCGGGCCGCTCGATTAGAGTAAGATCGATCGGGTATTCGGGAAAAATCTCGAAAAAATTCTTCGAGCGTGGGAACCTTCCGGGAACTTCTCCGTCCACGGGACATAAGTGAGGAGTTCTATCCTTGAGGAAACCCCATGAGTCAATCGATTCCCGCGTCTTGGTCAACCGTTGAGACCAGAAAGTCTCAAAATTCCGTGTCTCCTGACAAACTCTCGAATCACGATCTGATCGCTCGCTGTCAGGAAGGTTGTCAGCCCGATCGAGCCGCCTTCGCCGAACTTTTGCGACGGTACCAATCTCACGTCGATAAATTGCTGTACCATCTCGCTCCCGATTGGCAAGATCGCGCCGATCTCGCTCAGGAAGTCTGGATTCGAGTCTATCGGAATATCAATCGTCTCAACGAACCGCTCAAGTTCCGCGGTTGGCTCAGTCGTATCGCCACGAACCTTTTTTATGACGAACTCCGGAAGCGCAAACGGGTGAACAATCCCATCTCTCTGGACGCTCCCCGTCGCGTGGAGGACGGCGAGATCGACTGGGATATCGAATCGGATTACCCCAGTCCCGACGAGAATCTGACCACCCGCGAGTTCTACGATCAACTGCAAACGGCGATCGCCGATCTGCCCAACGCTTTCCGGACGACGATCGTGTTGAGAGAGATCGAGGGAATGGCTTACGAGGAAATCGCCGAGATCACGGGAGTTTCTTTAGGAACCGTTAAATCCCGCATCGCTCGCGCCAGAGCTAAATTACAATCGGTTTTACAGCACTATTTCGAGGAAGGCTAGGCTGTCCGTACCTTACCCGTCGCGGGAGAGATTACGGCGCGCCGTGAAACAAGCTATTGGTGGGGGAGTGTATTCCGATCGCCCGATCGAGAGGCCAACCATGAACAATTACCAACCTGAAGATGCCCGGTGGGATCGACCGCGCGATCGTCATGATTTTGACGATCCGCTAGACGAGAGCGCGGATTTTTTCTGTTTTGAAGACGAAGAACGGGCGCGACAGTTCGATCTGATCAGCGCCTACATCGATGGCGAGGTGACTCCGGAGGAACGTCACGAGGTTCAGCGCTGGCTGGATACCGATCCGGACGCGAAAAAGCTTTACCTACAATTGCGGGGAATTCAGACTCACTTACAGCAAATTCCCGTCCCGGTGAGCGCGAGCGCCGATCGACTCGCGGAAAGGGTTTTCCAGAAGGTCGATCGCGGCCGGAAACGACGCGCGTTTCTCTTCGGTGGCGCGATTTTCGCGGCGATGGCCGTCGCGGTCGTCTCTCACGGACTGTTCGGCCGCGAGGTTCAGCACGCTAATCGGGAGAGCGATTCCCTGATGATCGCGCTCAATCAGCCGATCGTCGAGATCCCGATCGCCGAGGAAACGACGCGCGAACAGTAATTCGAGCCGGTTCGAGTCGGGTTTGTCCGATCGGGGAGCGATCGAACCCGCTCGAACATCGGTTAGCGCGGGTTCGGTGGTTCCGGCCGATCGGGCGCGGGTGTATCGGCGAGAGCCGTCTCGATCGCCGCCTTGAATTCCGGGGAAGTGAAGAATTTTTCGGCCGCTTTTTCCATCACGGTATAGTAGTAAGCCGTGGTGAGTCCACCCCCTCGATCGATCGCGTAGGTCTCTCGCGTGAGAACGATCTTGTTTTGCAAGGTATCGTACACTTCCCAATTCACCTTCATATCTACATCGGTCGCCCAGCCTCCCCAACCATTATTGGCGACGCTCATCCAGGTTTTCGTGATTGTCGCGCCCACGAGAAACCGGGCGGTGGGAGCGGTGGGAGCGTCGGCAGGAGCATTAATATTTTGAAAAACCGAAGTATTTTCCGGGGTTTTCTCGGCTTCGGGCGGAACGGCCGCCGTATAGCCCGATTTTTGTAACGCCTTATAGATTCGTTCGACGAATGCGGCCGTATTATTGAGTTCTTCTATGTGCCACTCTTGCGTGACGATATTTAACCATCCTTGCGTCGCCTTACCGATGGTCGTTCCCGCGGGAATCGCTATTTTTACTTGATAAACCGAGATCGGCACTTCCTTGGCCTCCTGGTACGTCGGGATCTCCGGGGATGGTTCTCCCGTGAACGCCGGGGCTACCCACAGGGTAGAGAGGGCGATACTAGAAGATAGGCCGATTAACGCGGTCGCTAACACGGTGATAGTTTTTTTCACGATCGATAACTCCTGAGAAATTGATTGAACCGATGGACGGATAAAAACCCCGGAACCCTCGGGAATCGGTGAGTTCGGCCGAGACGACGAAACCCGTCGGCCGCGAGGTCTGCCCTCGTTTCACCCGACCCGCGGGACACGATCTGTCCGTCTATCGGGTTCTTCGGTTCTTCGCGACGGAATTACGCGAGGCGTGTCGTAAAATTTCAGCCTCTAGACGGATGCTATTAAGAAGAGTACGCTAATAAAAAACGAGGAAAGCCCTTCCCCGCATCTTTTCCCGACTCCCCGATTCATTTTCGAGAGGTCGATCGCCCGAAATCCCGCCTACAATAAGAAATGTAACGACCATCGATCGGGGGACGGGATGAAAAAGATCGTATTAATCGCGGGGTTTGAAACCTTTAACGCCGATTTATACCGTCAGGCGGCGCGGATCGCCTCCTCGCGCTGTCCGGGGTTAGAGGTCACGGTATTTAGCGATCGATCTCTAAGCACCGAACCCGAGACCGTCGAGAGAGCTTTACAATCGGCCGATGTGTTCTTCGCCAGCCTCGTCTTCGATTACGATGCGGTGATGTGGTTGCGGCAGAGGGTGGAACACATTCCCGTCCGTCTCGTGTTCGAGTCCGCGCTGGAATTGATGAGTTTGACTCGTTTGGGGCAGTTCTCGATCGGGGACAAACCGAAAGGAATGCCGAAACCGATTCAATTTATCCTGAGTAAATTTTCTAGCGGACGGGAAGAAGATAAACTCGCGGGTTATCTGAGTTTCCTGAAAACCGGGCCGAAACTGTTGAAATTTATTCCCGCCAAAAAAGTTCAAGATCTGCGGAATTGGTTGATTATCTACGGCTACTGGAACGCGGGAGGGACGGAGAATGTCGCCGCGATGTGTTGGGTGATCGCCAGTAAATATCTCGGACTTTCGGTGAGCGAGATTCCCGAAGTGATCGAAACCCCCAATAAAGGATTATTACATCCCGATCGAGAAGGATATTTCCTCACACCGCGGGAATATTTAGACTGGTACGCGCGACGACAACCGATCGATAAACCGGTCGTCGCGATTCTCCTGTACCGCAAACACGTTATCAGTAAACAGCCCTATATTCCCAAATTAATCCGCTACTTTGAAGACGCGGGATTGATTCCTTTGCCCGTATTTATTAACGGGGTGGAGGGACACACGATCGTCCGGGATTGGTTAACCACCGAATACGAACAGGAACAACGGAAAAAAGGGATTATCGAGACCCCTTCCCTGAGCGAAGACGCGGGACAAGTGGATTCGATCGTTTCCACGATCGGATTTCCCCTCGTCGGTGGGCCCGCGGGTTCGATGGAAGCGGGAAGACAGGTAGAGGTAGCGAAAAGAATTTTAAGCGCGAAGAATATTCCCTATATTATCGCCGCGCCGTTATTAATCCAAGATATCCATTCTTGGACGCGACAGGGAATCGGGGGATTGCAAAGTGTGGTTCTCTACGCGTTGCCGGAATTGGACGGGGCGATCGATACCATTCCGTTAGGCGGATTAGTCGGGGAAAAGATCTATTTAGTTCCCGATCGAGTCAAGCGCTTAACCGGCAGAATTAAACACTGGATCGCCCTCCATAAAACCCCACCCGCGGAACGGAAAATCGCCGTCATTCTCTACGGATTTCCTCCCGGATACGGGGCGACGGGAACCGCCGCACTCTTGAACGTTCCCCGCAGTCTGGTGAAGTTTTTACAGGCACTTCAAGAACAGGGATACAACGTGGGCGAAATTCCCGCGGACGGGGAAGAAATTATCGATAAAGTGAGAGTCGCCGACAATGAAAACCAGTCCAAACAAGGCAGGGTGAAAATCGAAACCGTGGAAGAATGGTTAGGCTATCTACTCACCTCTCGGATCGAAAAACACTGGAAATCGTTAAAAGATGCGGGGATTAAAACTCTCGGCGACGAGTATCATATCGGCGGAATTCAGTTGGGAAATATTTGGATCGGGGTACAGCCCCCGTTAGGAGTCGCGGGCGATCCGATGCGATTGATGTTCGAGAAAGATTTAACCCCGCACCCGCAATATACGGCGTTTTATAAGTGGTTACAGAACGAGTTTAAACCGGGGGCGATCGTTCATTTCGGAATGCACGGAACGGTGGAATGGTTGCCCGGTTCCCCGTTGGGAAATACCGGTTATTCCTGGTCGGATATCTTACTCGGAGATCTACCGAACCTCTATATCTACGCGGCGAATAATCCCTCGGAATCGATCCTCGCGAAACGTCGGGGTTACGGGGTATTAATTTCCCATAACGTACCACCCTACGGACGCGCGGGATTGTATAAAGAGTTGATGACGTTACGGGATTTAATCGCCGAGTTCCGCGAAGATCCGGAAAAGAATTACGCGCTTCGCGATAGTATCTGTCAGAAAATTGTCGATACGGGACTCGATCGAGATTGTCCCTTTACCGAGGGGGAAAAACAGGGCATCGAGTTTAGTTTAGAGAACGCTAAATTATTTAGCCGATACGCACTGACAGAGTATTTTGTCAAGGTATACAATTACTTGCAAATTGTCGAACAGAGACTATTTTCCTCGGGATTGCAAACGTTAGGTCAAGTTCCCGACGAGGAGGGATTGCGAGGTTATCTAGAAGCCTATTTCGAGGATCTATCGGAGCGAGAATTCGAGGCGATCGTTCGAGGGGAAGAGATTAGCGATCGAACCAAAGAAGGCATCGAGATCAAACAGTTATTAGAGAAAAATACGGAAGAAATCACCAACTTACTGCGGGGTTTAAACGGCGAGTACGTGCCACCCGCACCGGGAGGAGATTTACTACGCGACGGGACGGGAGTATTACCCACCGGGCGCAATATTCACGCGCTCGATCCCTATCGGATGCCGTCTCCCGCGGCGATGGCGAGAGGACAGGAAATCGCCCGAAAATTGCTGGCGCAGAATTTAGAAGAAACGGGGAAATATCCGGAGACGATCGCCGTTTTATTGTGGGGTTTGGACGTGATTAAAACGAAGGGGGAATCGTTGGGAATTCTCCTGGAATTGGTGGGCGCGGAACCGGTTAAAGAAGGAACGGGACGTATCGTTCGCTACGAGTTAAAACCGCTCGCGGAGATGGGACACCCGCGGATCGACGTGTTGGCGAATTTATCGGGGATTTTCCGGGATACTTTCGTCAATATTATCGAGTTACTGGATGATTTATTCCAACGGGCGGCGACAGCGGAGGAGTCGGAGGAAGAGAACTTTATTCGCAAGCATTATTTAGCGTTGAAAGGTCAGGGAATCGAGAACGCGACCGCGCGGTTGTTTTCTAATCCCGCGGGTGATTTCGGATCTTTGGTAAACGATCAGGTGGTGGAGGGAAATTGGGAGACGGAGAACGAGTTAGCGAATACTTGGGAGAAGCGGAACGTTTTCAGTTACGGTCGTCAGGATAAGGGACGCGCGCGACCGGAGGTGTTACAACAGTTATTACAGACGAGCGATCGAATTGTCCAGGCGATCGATTCGGTCGAGTACGGGTTAACCGATATTCAGGAATATTACGGCAATACGGGCGGTTTGAAACTAGCGGCGGAGAAACAGAGCGGAAAACGGGTCACGGCGAGTTTTGTCGAGAGTTTTTCCAAGGATACGACCCCGCGGAAATTAGAGGAAGTTCTACGCTTGGAATACCGGAGTAAGTTACTCAATCCGAAATGGGCCGAGGCGATGGTGAATCAGGGTTCGGGAGGCGCTTACGAGATCTCTCAACGGATGACCGCGCTGATCGGTTGGGGGGGGACGGCGCGTTTTAACGACGATTGGGTGTACGATGAAGCGGCCGAAACCTACGCGTTCGACCCGGAAATGGCGGCAAAGTTACGGAAAGCGAATCCGGAAGCGTTTCGTAATATCGTCGGCCGGATGCTGGAAGCGCACGGTCGCGGCTTCTGGAACGCGGACGAGGAGAAATTGCAGAAATTGCAGGAATTGTATCAGTTGACCGACGAGGAGATAGAGGGGGTCGCTTAAAGTTTTCTCGATCGAAAACCAACGGATTATAGTGCTACGCGCTAGAAAACAGGCAATCGGCAAAAGTAAGCCGAGAGTTGGTTTCCCGCTCTCGGAATCGTCCTAATCTTACCTCGTAGCGCTATATATCGATTTCCTGTAGTCCTAGTCGGGATACGGGCGCGGAAAAAAGAAGGGGGAACGGGAAAAGGCTTAGAGACCGTTCGTAAATAATGGTTACAGTTCCCGAAACAATTCCCGAAAGGGATTTCAGAATCAAGACAAGCTCGTGATTCTATACACTTAGAAAATCTTGAAATCTTTTCTAGATAAGCGCCTCGCTAGATTTAACACGAGTTTACCAGCGGTCTCCAAGGTGGCGCGGTCTATTTCTTTCTCGTTTCTAGGTTTACTGTTTGACAATAGAAAAATTGTTTAAATAGATTTGTAAACAGAAAAGAAACTCACAAAAATCTTACAAGACATACACTATGATTTAACCAAATCAAATAATAATCGAATTGAACATTGGTTTTTGTTATAGATCTTGCGTCCTAAAACTTTCATCGCTCGCGGTATTTAGGAAGCAACTTTCCGAAGAGAATCGTCGAGTAGAGACGTATCGTGAAGCTTGTTAATACAGCAATTTCATCCATTATTCGATGATATCGATGATTAATTAACGAAAGAAATTAACAGGAGACTAAACATGAAACCATCATGCTTTGAACGATCGGTACTGAAAGAACTAGGTATTAAAAAAGATTTTTTACATCGTCTATGGTTTTGGTCGATGATCGTCTCTATTTCTATAGCCATTTGGATAGGTTTGATGGGCTTGGCATTGCCCAATAAAACCTCGAATTATCAAATTCCAATTTTTGGAAATAAACTTTCGCTCGAAAAACAAGACTGTTTTACAATCGCAGGAGCGGTAGCCGCTTTAGGAACAGCTATTGTCGCCTCTATACAATGGCTTGAAACAAAACAAGATGCTTCACTAGATAAATTTTACGACAGGATAAATTTGACAAATGAACAACTTTCCTGTTGCAGAAAAGTTTGTGATATGTTTCCATATTTTTGGGATGAAACAGGTAAAAAGCCGCGTGAATCTATCATGTATGTTTATTTAGAATTAGATAACCTAGAATACGCGATCGCAAAATATCAACACGGTTCTATGGAAATAGAAATCGCTTTCCGAAGCCTGAAAACTTTTTTATCACGTTGCCAGTCTCAAGATTTTCTTGACATGGCAACAAAATATGTTAAACGATCTATCGGTTATAGTGATATAACCAAAGTGGTTGTCAACAAAATTGCCGATCCTTCTACTATTTCTAATTCAGAAGTTGAATTGTGGATAACCGAGCATCTTAAATCGCCATCCTCTAATCACTCTCTCGTGTCACTTTCGGAAACGTTTTATCGAATCGAAATGTAGTTTATGCGAGACCGGGCGAGGGATCGATCGCCCGCGTTCTCTATATAGCGAGGGTTTTGCCGTTAAATTACTAACGGCTTTTCTAGAGAAACGAACTCAAAAATATATCGCCTTTCCGGGCTACATTCGCGACTTAACGGGGAAACCGAGATCAATAAACCTCCCGCAAAAGTGAGACTCGAAAGTCGAATTTAACTTGAAAATCGCAATTTTAAACTTTTTAAAGAAAAAAATAGATTTTTTTACGTTTAAAATCTCTTTGCTTCTCCTTTCTCCTCCTGACTCCCGCTTCAGGAAGAGATCTTTGATTTTCGCGAGAAGTTCGATCGTGGCTAGGGCGAAAAAACTCGCGCCCCGACAAACGGATAGCCGATCGCTAGAAATCCACTCCCCGGACGGGAACGATCGCTCGGGAGAGAGTTTAAGATTTCTATCGTTAATATTTATTTTATTTTTATCCGGGAATAATACGTTACAGAAGCAGTGCGATGACGTATGTTCTCCTCCCCCCCCGAATTGACCCGGCAAGAACTCCGAGCCGCCATTATCACCGAGCCGTTGATCGCCTCCCCGGACACGCCGGTATTGGAGGCGATCGCCCGGATGAGCGGGGAGCGCGCCTATTGTAGCGTGACGGTGGACGATCGACTCGCGGAACTTTACCGCTCGGCCCGAGCGAGTTGCGTGTTAGTCGTGGAAAACGATCGGGCGATCGGTATCCTTACCGAGCGGGACGTTGTGCGCCTCGGCGCCGAACAAAAACCGCTCGATCGATTGACGCTGGGACAGGTGATGGCCGGTTCGCCCGTCACCCTACGCGAATCGGAATTTACCGACCTATTTTCCACGATCACCCTCCTACAACAACACCGGATTCGCCATCTACCCGTTCTCGACGAGCGGGAGCGGCCGATCGGCCTGATCACCCATGAAAGTCTGCGTCATATCTCTCGGTCGATCGGGCTTTTGCGCTTGCGCTTGGTGTCGGAAGTGATGAGTCGCGAGGTCATCCGGACGACGCGGGAAACCTCCCTACTCTCGATCGCCCGCTTGATGGCCGAACACCGCGTCGGTTCCGTCGTGATCGTCGAACCGCCCAACGGTCTCGATCGCCTCTCGGAAATCCCGGTCGGCATCATCACCGAACGGGATCTAGTACAGTTTCAGACCCTGGAATCGAACTGGGGAAGCCGCTCGGCCGGGGAAATGATGAGTTGTCCCGTCCCCGCGGTCAAGCCGGAGGATACCCTGCAAACGGTGCGGGAGAGCATGGAACGACTCTCGATCCGGCGCGCGATCGTCACCGGGGAACGGGGGGAACTGCTGGGCATCGTTACCCAGACCAGTCTCCTGCAAGCCATCAATCCGGTCGAACTCTATCATCTCGCCAAGATCTTAGAAGAACGTGTCATCCGTCTGGAGGAAGAGAAAATAAGCCTGTTAGAAAGTCGCGCCGTCGAGCTAGAGCGACAGGTAGAAAACCGGACGGCCGCGCTAAAAATCCAGGCGGAACGCCAGAAATTACTGGTCGATCTAGCGGCGGATATCCGTTCCTCCCTCGATCTACCGACGATACTCGAAACGACCGTGGAGCGGGTGCGGCAGGTGTTGGCCTGCGATCGGGTGAGTATCTGGCTGTTCGAGTCCGACGGACAGGCCACGGCCGTCGCCGAATCCACCGACTCGCCGCTCTCCCTGGTGGGCGAACAGGTCAACGATACCTGTTTTCACGAGGAACGGATCGAGCGCTACCGTCAGGGGAAGATTTTCGTGGTGCCGGATATCTACACGGCGGAAATCGCCGATTGTCACCGAAAAATGCTGATCCGCCTGCACACGAGGGCGAAAATTCTCGTGCCGCTCGTCTGCGAGGGGGAATTGTGGGGGTTTCTCAGCGCGACCGAGAGCCAGCACCCGAGAAACTGGGAGACCGAAGAAGTGGAACTCTTACAGGCGCTCTCGGTACAACTGGCGATCGCCCTCCAACAAGCGATCACCCACCAACGATTACAAAAACAACTGACCGCGCGACAGCAGACCGAAGTCCGTCTACGGGAGAGCGAGGAAAGATACGCCACGCTGGTCTCGGCCGCTCCTGTCGGCATTTTTCGCACCGATGTCGTCGGTCAATGTCTCTATGTCAACGATCGCTGGCTCCAGATCACCGGACTCGACTCGAATGCCGCTCTCGGCTCCGGCTGGCAACAGGGACTACATCCCGACGATCGCGAGCGAGTTTTCGCCGAATGGGAGGATTCTATCCGAGAAAATCGCCCCTTCCGTCTCGAATATCGCTTTCAACGCCCCGACGGTACGGTATCGTGGGTGTACGGGCAGTCCGCATCCGAACGGGACGACCGGGGGCGGATAGTGGGTTACGTGGGAACGATCACCGATATCGGCGATCGAGTCCGCGCCGAGAAGCAACTACAAGAGATCATCGAGGGAACCGCCGCCACCACGGGAAAAGATTTTTTTCCCGCCCTCGCCAGTCATATCGCCGCCGCGTTGAATGTCTCCTACGTCCTGGTGAGCGAACGGGCCGAAGACCGTCTGAACGCGCTCGCTTTTCGGGCGCGGGGTGTTTTCTCTTCCCCCTTTTCCTACTCGATCGCCAACACCCCCTGCGAACGGACATTGCAAGAAGGAAAATTTTATCGGGAAAGCGGCCTACAAGCGGAATTTCCCGAGGCGATCGCCCTGGTGGAAATGGGAGTCGATAGTTATCTGGGGATCGCCCTACACGACACCGAGGGTCGGGCGATCGGCAGTCTTTGCATCCTGGACAAACGACCGATCCGAGACCCGAGACAGGCCGAAAATCTCCTGCGCGTGTTCGCCGCCCGGGCCTCGGCCGAATTAGAACGCGAGCGCGCCCGACGGGATATCGAGCGGATGAATCAAGAGCTGGAGCGACAGGTAGAGGAACGTACCGCCGCCCTGAAAACCGGCGAGGAACGCTGGCACCTGGTTCTCAAGGGCGCGAACGACGGGATCTGGGATTGGGACGTGCGAACCGGGCGGGTGTTTTACTCCGATCGCTGGAAGACCATGCGCGGGTTCGATCCCGAGGAGGTCGGCGATCGACTCGAAGAGTGGTCGGACGCGATCCACCCCGAGGATTCCGAGCCGGTGATGGCGGCTCTCGACGACCATTTCGCCGGAAAAACCGAGTTTTTCGAGATGGAGTACCGGGTCCGGTGTAAGGACGGTTCCTATCTCTGGATTCTCGATCGGGGCAAGGCGCTCCGGGATGAATCGGGACGGGTGATCCGCATGAGCGGTTCGGAAACCGATATCTCCGCGCGCAAACAGGCGGAAGAAGCCTTGGAACGATACGCTCACGAGGTAGAAGATCTCTATAACAACGCTCCCTGCGGCTATCATTCCCTCGATGCCGAGGGGCGCTATATCCGGGTCAACGAAACGGAACTGAAGTGGTTGGGCTACCGCCGCGAGGAAATGCTCGGCAGACCGATCTCGGACTTTCTCACGCCGGCCAGCCGTCGGGTTTTCCGGGACAACTACCCGTCGTTTCGAGCGCGGGGTTGGATCAAGAACGTCGAGTACGAGATGATCCGCGAGGACGGGACGATCCTGCCCGTGATCCTCAGCGCGACCGCCGTGACGGACGGGGACGGCAATTACCTGTACAGTCGATCGACCCTGATGGATATCCGCGAGCGTCAGCAGGCCGAACAGGTTATCCGTCAACAGGCGGAACGGGAAACCCTGTTACGGGAGATCACCCAACGCATCCGGGAATCGTTAGACATCCGTACCATTTTCGACACCGCCTGTCGGGAAATCCGTCAGGTATTGCGGGCCGATCGGGTGGGAATTTTCCGGTTCTTTGCCGAATCTAACTTCGATGACGGTGAGTTCGTCGCCGAATCCGTCCTAGATGGGTTTCCCTCGGTTTTAAAAATTATCGTACACGACCACTGTTTCGGCGATAACTTTTCCGATCTCTACTCGCGCGGCCGGTTTTACGCGGTCGAGGATATCTATAACGGGGGGATGACCACCTGCCACACGGACATTCTCGCCCGGTTCGAGGTGCGGGCGAATCTGGTGATGCCCCTCCTGCGCGGGGACGAACTTTGGGGATTGCTGTGCGTGCATCAATGCTCGACCACGCGACACTGGCAGAAATCCGAGATCGATTTCACCCAACAACTGGCCAACCAGTTAGCGATCGCCATCCAACAGGCCGATCTCTACGAGCGGGTTCAGGACGAACTGCGGGTGCGTCAACAGGTCGAGGCGAGAATCGCCCTACAACTCCGACAACAGCAAACCCTGGGAGCGATCGCCCAGAAAATTCGCGAATCCCTCGATATCGGCGAGATCCTGACCACGGTGACGCAACAGGTCAAAGATGTTCTCAACGCCGACCGGGCGCTCGTCTTCCAGTTGTTCGCCGACGGTCGCGCCCGGATTGTCGAAGAAGCGGTCTCTAGTGATTTTCCTGCCCGGAAAAACCCCGCTCGCCGCGAGGAGATCTGGCCCGAGGCTATCCTCGATCGCTACCGGCGGGGAACCCCCCAAATCGTCGCCGACGCGACGGCCGATCCCCTGGCGGACGGTATCGGGGAACGCTCGATCGACGGACGGTCCCGTTCCCGGATCGTCGCCCCGATCCTCCAGGACGCGGGCGACGGGGAAAATCATCGTCGCGTCGCCCGGAGCGCGACCCACAAGCTCTGGGGGGTTCTGGTCGTCCAAGCCCGCGCCGAAAAACGGGTCTGGCAGGAGTCGGAAGCCGAACTCCTCCAACAGATCGCCAATTGGCTGGCGATCGCCCTCCAGCAGACGACCCTGTTCGATCGATTACAGCGAGAACTGAACGAACGTCAACAAGCCCAACTACAATTAACCGAACGTAACCAACAACTCGCCATCTCTAACGAAGAACTCGCCCGCGCTACCCGTCTCAAGGATGAATTCCTGGCCAACATGAGCCACGAACTCCGCACCCCCCTCAACGCCATCCTCGGCATGACCGAGGGGTTACAGGATCGGGTGTTCGGCGAGATCGCCCCGGAACAGATCCGGGCCCTGCAAACCATCGAGCGGAGCGGTTCCCATCTGCTGGAACTGATTAACGACATTCTCGATGTCGCGAAAATCGAGTCCGGTCAGCTAGAGCTAGACATCGCCCCGATCGCCGCGACCTCCCTGTGCCGCTCCAGTTTAGCGTTTATCAAACAGCAGGCCCTCAAAAAGGGCGTTCGGGTAGAAATGAAACTTCCCGACGGGCTACCCGATTTACTGGTCGATGAACGGCGCGTTCGCCAAGTGCTGATCAACCTGCTCAATAACGCGGTGAAGTTCACCCCTCCCGGCGGAAGTATTACCCTGGAAGTCAGCCGGCCGGGACGGGAAACCGCGCCGGATTCCCTCGCGGGGGGGGGGATCTACTATCCCTCCGGACAGGCGGCCCCCGTGTCCGACAATCTCCTCCGCGTCGCCGTTCGCGATACGGGCATCGGTATCGCCCCGGAATCGCTCGATAAATTGTTCCGACCGTTTATCCAGATCGATAGCGCCCTGAACCGTCAATACACGGGGACGGGTTTGGGACTGGCCCTGGTGAAACGGATCGTCGAACTCCACGGCGGCCGGGTGGGGGTGATCAGCGAGGTGGGTTCCGGCAGTCGCTTCACGATCGACCTGCCCGCCGTTGTCCCGGTGATTCCGGCTCCCGAACCGGATCTGCCGACCGAGACCGAGGATGCGCCCTCCCCGGCGATCGAGACCGATCCGACCGACGAAAAACCCTCGTTCCCGCTGATTTTACTGGCGGAAGACAACGAGGCGAATATTATGACGATTTCCGGCTACCTCAAAGCGAGGGGCTACCGTCTTCTTTCGGCCAAAAACGGGCGCGAGGCCGTCTCCCTGGTTCGATCGGACCGTCCGGATCTGATTTTGATGGATATTCAAATGCCCGAAGTGGACGGTCTGGAGGCGATCCGTCAGATCCGCCTCGACTTCCCGGCGATCGAGCTACCGATTATCGCCCTGACCGCTCTAGCCATGCCGGCCGATCGGGAGCGTTGTCTGGCGGCCGGGGCGAACGATTATTTCAGCAAGCCCGTTAAATTAAAAGAATTAACGATCGCCATCCGACAATGGTTACAGAAGAGGTAGACCTCTCGCGAAATTCAGGTTCGAGAATCTATCGTGCTAGGCGGAAGGGCATAGGGAATAGTCAGCCGTGAGTCGGTTTCCTTTCCTGACTCCTAACTCCTGCCGCAACAAGCGATCGGTGATTTTCGCGGAAAGTCGATCCTACGTTATCCCTCGCTCTCGACTTCCGATGACCGATCCTTCGTTTCCTCGTCGCGATTTCCGAAATATTTTCGCTCGATTTCCTCGGGGGCTAGGGGGGGAGAGAAGAAATAGCCCTGGCCGAACTCGCAACCGAGTTCCTGTAGGCGTTCGAGTTGTTCGAGCGTTTCGATGCCTTCCGCGATCACCGATAATCCCAGTCGATCGCCGAGGGTCACGATCGTGTCCACCACGTGATACTCGCGACTACCGGAACCGATCTCGCCGACGAACGAGCGATCGATCTTCAGATTGTCTACCGGGAGACGGTGTAGGGAACCGAGGGAAGAGTACCCCGTACCGAAGTCATCGACGCTGATGCCGATCTGTCGCTCCCGTAATTGTTCCGTCAGGGCGATCGCCATTTCCGGGTTTTCCGCGAGCGTGCTTTCGGTAATTTCTAACTTTAGATAGATGGGATTCACGCTGGTTTCCGTCAAGATCCGATCGATATCCCGCAGTAACGTCCCGCAGGCGAACTGCCGCACCGAGAGATTCACGCTCACCGTCAGATCCGTCCGTCCCCGCTCTTGCCAGTCGCGCAGTTGTTGGCAGGCTTGCCGGAGAACCATCAGGCCCACGGGAACGATCGCCCCGGTAGCCTCCAGACAGGGAATAAACTCGCCGGGAGAAACCAGACCCCGATCGGGGTGTTTCCACCGTACCAGCGCTTCAAATCCGACCAATTTCCGGGTATACAGTTCGACGATCGGCTGGTAGTAGGTGATAAATTCCTCCTGTTCCAAGGCTCTCTGTAAATCGTTTTCCAGGGTTAAGCGGGTTAGGATGCTCAGGCGCATCTGGCGATCGAACAGTTGATAGCTACCCCGACCGCGGGATTTCGCCTGATACATGGCGGTATCCGCGTCCTGTAAGGGTTCTTCCGGTTTCTCGTGCGAGCGATCGCCCAAGGCCGCCCCGATACTCACGCTGACAAAGATATCCCGATTGGCGATCGAGAAAGGCGCGACGAAACTCTGTCGGATCGCCTCGATAAAACCTTCGAGAGCGGCCGTACCGGCGATCGGGGACAGTACAAAATAGAACTCGTCCTCGCCGGTACGCGCCAGGATGTCCCCGGGGCGGAGCAATCGCTGTAAACGCGCGGCGATGGCGATCAACAAGCGATCGCCGACGGAATGGCCGAAAGAACCGTTGATCAGCTTGAATTGATCGCAATCGAGACAGATAGCGGCGAAGGGAGGGCGCTCCGGCGATCGCAGGATCTCGGTCAGCTTTTGCAGGAGGAAGGCGCGGCTCGGTAGCCCGGTCAGCGCGTCCTGGAAGAGCATCGAGTGTAGGCGGGCCGTCCGCTGTCGTACCGTCGCTTCCAGGCTGGTGTTAAAGCTGGCTAATTGCAAGTATTGTTGGCGGACGCGTAACATCGATCGAACCCTCGCCGTTAACTCCAGACGGTTGACCGGCTTACTGATAAAATCATCCGCCCCGGCGCTCAGACAGCGGGCGAGGGTTTCCTTGGTGTTCAGGGCCGTGAGCGCGATAATCGGCACCGTTTCCCATTGCGGCATGGCTTTGACCCGCCGACAGAACTCGATCCCGTCCATGCCGGGCATCATGACATCGAGTAACACGAGATCCGGCCCGACGGCCTCCAGATTGGCCAGCGCTTCCCGGGCGCCGGCCGCGTAATATAACCGATAGTCTTGATGGGTTAACAAGGCCTCGATCACGTCAAAATTATCGGGTTCATCATCGACGACAAGAATAGAAAACATCTTTTCGGGCGCGCTATCGCGGGTACTCTCTAGGGGGATCGGGAAAAATTCGAGTCTAATTACCGACGATCGGTAAGGAGAGATTCACGGTGGTTTCCCGGCCGTAGACACTGGAGATCGAGAGATCCCCCCCCGCGATCTCGACGATTTTGCCGGCGATTTTTAATCCCATCCCGATCCCCTGTTGTTCGTGCAATTCCCGCTCGAATTGTCGGAAAGTATCGATACTGGCGATCTGCTCCCCGGTCATCCCCCGTCCGCGGTCGTGTACGGATATATGGAGTTTTCCGCCGTTAATCCCCACCTTGACGGTCACGACGGTATTTGGTTCCGAGAATTTAAACGCGTTCTCGACTAATTCCAAGAGGAGCGTGGTGAGAAAGTCCTCGGGAAAGGCGATTTCCGCTTCCTCGATCTCCAAGAGGAGATCTTCACCCCGGCCGCGGTTGTCGGCCCTAGCCCTGAGAATCCGCGCGAGGGTGGAAGCGGAGAAGCGGACTCTCTCGGGT
Source organism: Pannus brasiliensis CCIBt3594 (assembly GCF_036688125.1). Taxonomy (NCBI): domain Bacteria; kingdom Bacillati; phylum Cyanobacteriota; class Cyanophyceae; order Chroococcales; family Microcystaceae; genus Pannus; species Pannus brasiliensis. Next base: position 18,360 of record NZ_JBAFSM010000017.1, read on the forward strand.
TCGGCCTGCCGGCTCGCGAATAATTCCAGTTCTAAATACACTCGGAATTTTTGGGTGAGATGTTCCAAACGACGGGCCGAGCGATCGAGTCGGTCTAACCGCTCGCGAACGGTAGCGGGATCGATCTCCTCGAAACGATCTTTTAAGAACTCGATCGTGCCGATCATCCCGTTCAGCGGGGTATTCAGTTCGTGGGGGAAACCGCGGGCGATATTATCGGTTAACTCGTGGAGATTTTTCCCCAAAATGTTGATCGTGTCCCTCTGCAATCGCGAGAATTCTTGAAGGCGATCGTGTTGTTCCTTGATCCGGAGAGTCGATCGCACCCTAGCCGTTAATTCCAGACGGTTCACCGGCTTACTGATAAAGTCGTCGGCTCCCGCTTCCAGACATCGGGCGAGGTCTTCTTTCGCGCTCAGGGCCGTGACCATAATAATCGGGATGAATTGCCACCGGGATAAAGCTTTGATCTCCCGGCACACTTCGAGACCGTCCATTCCCGGCATCATCACGTCCAGCAGGATCAGATCCGGCGCGAACGTGTCCAGAGAGTCGATCGCTTCCCGTCCCCCGACGGCATAGTGCAAGCGATAGTTCTGCTGGTTTAAGAGGGTTTCGATCACGTCAAAATTATCGGGTTCGTCGTCGATCACTAGGATAGAAGAGGTATTCATGATTATTGGGGGGGAATCTAAACGTGGGAAAGCGTTCGGCTCACCTATCGAATTCCTGTCACCGTGGAGTAAGCTGAATTCTTTCGCGGATAAGCTGTAGGGACTAGCTTCCCCGGTAACTCATCGATTTTCTTAGCCAGATTATACCGAATGGTGGATGCCAAAGGGCAGAATTATTGCCGTTTTCTCGTGAAAGCTCTCGCCCGTTGTCTCGAATCGCCGTAAGTTGCCCGGTATTTCTCTCGCGGGGCGCTCCGGGCCGTGAAAGGGAAAGGCTTCGGAGGCTATAGTCAGTGCTGGAAACGGGCGACCGCGGGAAATATCGCGCCACGAGGTAAGGCCGGGACGATTCCGAGAGCGGGAAACCGACTCACAACTTACTTTTGCCTGTCGCCTGCCGCCTGTTATCTCGCGCGTGGCGCCCTATCACACCGGTTACAACGCTCGTATTCCGGGTGTTACGGGACTCGAACGGGAAAGTTAGGAAGCCGCCGCTCTTTATATGCCGATTTTCTGGAGTTCTAGCGGGAAAAAGGCGAGGGTAAAGGGTCGCTCCGTACCGAATCGCGTGAAAATGAATCGATCGATACGGGGATCTAGCCCCCCATCGCCCCGCGGTCGTGTCCCGTACCAAAAGCGAGAACCCGCTACTAGAGCGGGTTCCCGATGTTGTCCAATGAATCGGAGCGGCGGGATTCGAACCCACGACCCCTACTACCCCAAAGTAGTGCGCTACCAAGCTGCGCTACGCCCCGATACTCACGATTTATCATCGTAACACGAGCCGAAAAATTTTGCAAGCTTCTCGGGCGGCCCGCCGGACGAATCGAACCCCTCGATCGGGACGCGAACCCATAAAAAGCGATTTTCGGGAAATCCGAGTTCTGAAGAACGTCCCGCTCGGGGTTTGATGTTTTCACCTTTCCTCGTTACCGGCGAGTCCGTCCGGTTTCGGGAAATTCGCGAGCGCGATCCTCGGTTCGCGAACGCCGAATTGGTCGCGAGCGCTTTGCCCCGATAGTCATCCCGGTTCGATCGAGCGGAATACACCATCGGGTGAGTCGCGCCGGTGTGGCTCTCCTCGCAACTACATATCCGGCCCGATAAATCTGTATTTTTTATCACCGAAAGGTCTCGCGCTCGGATCTCTTGTTCTTCAAAGAATAAGTTGATCTGAATCCCGGGAAAATTCCTCTAGGTATCTCCCGTTTCTTGTCGGCGCGAGCTTAGATGCGCCGACAGTTTAGCCGACAGATACAGAGGCTTTGCCGCTCGCGGGACGATCGGTAGTTCAATCTACAGCCGGTTCGATCGAGATGAGGTATGGGTTTCTGGATTTCCGGCAAGAGGGTAATGTACCGCGAATTTTTGAGAGACGCTGTAATATTTTATGTTATAAATTAAGAACTGTAAATATATCTCGACTTTTGTGGGCGATCATTTCTAGGTAGCGATCCCGCTTTTAAACGAGAAATCCTATCGCTATCCGACCCTTTAGCGATCGCCGAGAAATTACGAGAGAAAACAAAAAATTAAATAACTTGAAGCCAGCATTCTCTTGGAGAGAGCGCGGAGTATACTCTAGAAAAAAAACAAAATACTATCGAGCATCGGCAAGATCTACAACCCTAAAAGATGAAAGGACGGGAAATTTATTTATGAACGATTTTCACGGTTTTAACCCTCGCGATGGTGGCTTCCAACCGCTCGGTCAATATTCGCTATCGGGAAAGTACGGTAGGTTGTTCCCTCAACTCCCCCCCTTATTTAATCCGGGCGCTGTATCCGAGTCCGGACAACTAAGTTTCGCGTTGCAAGAACTTGCCTGTAAAATGTTGGAGGAACACGACAAAGATAATCGAAAAATTCCAGCGGGGTACACTTATCTCGGTCAATTTATCGATCACGACATCACGTTCGATACGAGTAGTTTAAGTGAAATTAAACTCGACCCCCTAGCTATCTTGAACTATCGAACACCGAAGTTCGACCTGGATTCCGTGTACGGAATCGGCCCGAAAGTACAACCCTATCTTTACGAGCGATCGACCCCCCAATCCGAGAAAATCTTTTTCAAACTAGGCGCGACGGCCAAGACGAGCTTTTTGAGTGATCTTGATTCTTTTCCTAACGATCTACCCCGCTCTGATGACGGAGTAGCTCTCGTTGGCGATCCTCGAAATGATGAAAATTTAATCGTGGCTCAACTGCATATTGCCTTTCTAAAATTTCATAATAAGGTAATGGAACAGGTTTCTAGCCTCGATCGCTTTCAGAAAAATTTATTCGGTGCGAAGAATGATTTTGAAATCGCCAGAAAAATCGTTATCTGGCATTACCAGTGGATAGTATTATACGATTATCTGCCTAGAATTGCCAAGCTCGATCGGGAGAGTGTACAGAAACTCGTACAGGAGAATAATTCCGAAATTTATCAACAAACCGATAAGCCTTTCGTTCCCCTAGAATTTTCCATGGCCGCTTTTCGATTCGGGCATAGTATGATTCGATCGGCTTACGATTTTAATCGTATATTTAGCCCCCCGCAAGGCTCGCCGGCAAGCTTACCACAATTATTAGCGTTCACGGGAAGCCGTTCCGCGAGCAATGTACCGGTTCCTAGCAATTGGATTATCGACTGGCGTAGATTTTTTGAAATAGACACGTACACGATCGAGCCGAACTTTAGCCGTCAGATCAACCCTTCTCTTACCAACTTTTTCAAGCTTTTAGCTAAAGATAATCCAGCGAGAAATTTGGCATTTCTCGATCTACAACGAGGGGTAATGGCGGGATTACCATCGGGTCAAAGTGTGGCGAACTATCTGGGGATTCAGCCCTTAAGCGAATACGAGATCGCTAAATCGGGGCGGGATGGTGAGATCGCCGAGAAATACGGCTTTCATCGAGAATCCCCGCTCTTGTATTATATTCTGAAAGAAGCTCAGGTTAGGGAAAATGGAGAACGGTTAGGAGATGTGGGAAGCTATATCGTGTCTAGAGTTTTTGTGGGATTATTAAAGAGGGATTTTAGCTCGTTCGTATTCCAGGATAAAAATTGGAAACCGTTTCTTCCTTCCCGAGAGATCGGGCATTTTACGATGGCCGATCTCTTGATTTTCGTGAACGATATTAATCCCCTCGGTGATTGAGCGATACAGGCGATCGCTCTCTCGAATTCTTGGAATAAAAATTCCCTAAAATCTAGTAAGCCAGGGAGTAAAAAAAAGATAGAATCTCGAATAAATCTAGAAACCTTTTGCCCTCTATTCCCTCTCTTGAATTTCGGTGTGTAAACTTCCGGTAATAGCGTTTCTCGATAAGATGGGGTACGGAATCTCCCGCTTCTAACTCGACAACCCGTACCCATCTCGATGAAAAACGCTGTCAACGATATCGACCTTCCGGAAAAAGATTTTCCCTAGTCCGAATGTCTCCCGCTTGTATTCGCGATCTCGATCGGGATCTGCATTATCTCGCCCGATCGATAAGAATGATTTATGATTTTCTTTTGCAAGACAGTATTAAATTGATTTATCGCTTATTAATTATCGGGTATAATGGAAGCGGTGACTGTAGCGAGAATAGATACAAAAAATCGGTTTCCGTTCGCCTCGACGAGCAATTGAACCGTACCGATGCTAGTCAAAAATTGTTCTTCTAATTCGAGATTATGCAGAAAATAGATGGTTGTTGGGAGAGTGTATATGAGTTCGGAAGAAGCCCCAAGAATACAGCAAATCGGACAGTTAAGAGAACTATTTCTGCACGATCTTGAAATTCAAATGAGAGTCAAGAGAACTGCCGACGTTTCGGATTTTTTGGTGGTGTCGATCGAGGTGGCGAGAGAGAACGGTCTAAATCTGATAACCGAAGACGATTTGCGGCAAGCGATCGATACTTACGCGAAAACCGGCGAGGGAGCCTCACCCACTTGCCCTCCCAATTTTGACAATCCCCCTCCCTTCGATCCACCGACTTTAGAGAAAGCGATCGAGCTATTCCAGAGCGCTCCGATCGATAAATGCTCGTGGTGAGTCCATGAAATAATCGATTCCAAACGCGGGGGGAAAAACGACGACCCGAGATCGGTACCGCTACCGTGAGAATTCGATCGGGGATCGCGGATATTTATAGGACTTTACATTTGAATTGAATGTAAAAAATGAACGGTTCTACGCTCGACTATCTAAACGTTGTCGCCCCATACCTCGCGGATGAGTTGATTTCCCCGCGAGCGCGAGCCTACCTGCGAACGATCGCGCGGAATTTACCGTGTTACCCGATCGGTGGTTTGGAATGTCGTTTAAGCGGTGAGGATGACCGGGTAGATCTTTTAGCGTATGTCCCCCGCGGCCCGATCGAGATTCCGGCGAACGCGCGGGAACATCCCGTATGGAAATCGCTAGAAGAATTCGGACGGGAGTGGAGCGATCCGGACTCCCTTTTGTCTAAAAAAGTGGGGAACCTTAGCCTAGAATTCGATCTCGATCGAGAACCTTCCCGAATCCTGATTCCCGGTATTTTTCTCGCGTTAGATCGAGAATCTTTTTTCGCGGACGATGGGTGGACAAAACTACTCGATCGCTGGCCGTTCGATTCCCTTTTCCCCGCTATCGATCCCTCCTTACTAGAATCCAATCTCCAGCGCTGTATCCGGGAGTTACCGCGAACAGCTTGGATCGCCCATCTCGGCACACTGCTCTCGCGTCCGGCGCGCTCGCTCCGGATCGTGATCAAAGATATTCCCCCGGATGACGTACCCGATTATCTAGTCCGAATCGGTTGGAGCGATCGGGAGCGAGGGACCGGCGAGTTAGTTAGCGCTCTATCGCGGTGGCTCGACCGCGTTACCCTCGCTCTCGACGTGGGAGAGACGATCGCTCCGGCGATCGGTCTGGAGTGCCGTATCGAGACCCCCCCATCTCAAGATTCGCGCTGGTCGGAATTTCTCGATTATCTAGTCGTTAGAGGAATCTGTACCCCGGCAAAACAGAAAGCGCTTCTAGCCTGGCCCGGCATCACGCGCAAAACCGATCGCCCGGATTTATGGCCCGAGAGTTTGAGGCTAGGAGACTTATTCGCGGGGCCGAACGCCTTGAGCTTTTTTTACCGGAATATCTATCATCTTAAAATCACCTATCAGCCGGCCCGACCTTTAACCGCGAAAGCTTATTTAGAATTCGGTCATCGCTGGCTCGATCGGCGATGGTTGGAGCGAGCGACCGCGATCGCCAATTCTTCCCCGGAAGAGGGGACGGCGATCGATCCCGCTTCCTACCGTCAGCAAGTTCTTCAATATTACGAGCGGTTTACCCCGATTATTTTGAAAAATATCGGACGAACCTATCAGGCCGGTTTACTGATAGACGAAGCGGATCAGCGTCTCTTCGAGCGCACGAACGTATATTGCGCCTCCCGCGCGGGAATTCGACCGGGGGATCGCGTCCTCGATGCCGGGTGCGGTGTCTGCGGGCCGAGTATCGATATCGCCCGGTCTATAGAAGGAGTGACGATCGACGCGATCACCCTATCCCCCTTACAGGCGCGCTCGGCCCGGCAATTCATCGAGGAATCCGGACTGAGCGATCGGATACGGGTTCATGTCGGTGATTTTCACGAGCTTCCTTTCGAGGGGGAAACCTTCGATCGGGTTATCTTTCTAGAAGCGGCCGGATATTCCTACGCCCCCGACCGTCTTTATCGCGAGGTCTATCGGGTATTGCGTCCCGGAGGGTGGCTGTATCTCAAGGAACCCTTTATTAAAGAGGCCACCCTATCAACGCTAGAACAAAAGGAACTCGCGGAATTCAATCGGGTTTACGTCTGCCGGGCTGTCCGAGCGAGCGAGGCAGTTATAGCGATCGCCGCCGCGGGATTTGAAGAGATTAGCAGTTATAATTCGAGTGATGTTATCGGCGCGGTTACAGCGCGGTCCGCCATGTTCGAGGAGCGAGAGGGAAAGCGAGTTCTGACCGAGTTCGGACAATATCACTACCGTAACGCCAGATGTTTACCGATCGTTTTCGGAGAGATTACCGCGCGCAAACCCTTTCGAGATAGTTCGGTGACTTGAACCGGCCACGAGAGCGATCGAACTTGCCGATGATTCCCTAACCATTTACTATCTCCTCTTGTTTCATGAATCAAAAATATGGTACTAACACTCTTCCTTTTATTTTTAGGGGATTCCTAATTTCTGTAATTGTTGGATTTCCCGCCTCGATTTCAGCCCAGATCACTCCCGACAATACGCTACCTAGAAACACGATCGTTACTCCTGAAAATAACCGATTTAAAATTGACGGTGGCACGACAACGGGTAGTAATTTATTTCATAGTTTCACCGATTTTTCTTTACCCAATAATTGGGAAGCTTTTTTCAACAACGGCGGGGCGATTCAAAACATTCTCGTTCGAGTGACGGGGAAAAACGCGTCGGAAATTAACGGGTTAATTCGAGCGAATGGAAATGCCAATTTATTTTTTATCAATCCGAACGGAATCCTTTTCGGCGCGAATGCCGCTCTCGATCTAGGGGGGTCTTTTATCGCCGGTACCGCTAGTAGTATTTTCTTCGAGGACGGTAGTGAATTTAGCGCGACGAATCCTGCCGCCTCTCCCCTGTTGACGATTAATCTCCCGAACGGTTTCCGATACGGTCAGGACGCGCGATCGATTCAAGTTCTGGGAACGGGACACGGTTTAACGATCGGAGATTCCGTTTTCTCTTTCCCCACGCGAGATCCGAGTTCATATTCGACGGGCTTACAGGTCAAGCCGGGAAATACCCTCGCTTTAATCGGGGGAGAGCTTCTGATAGAAGGAGCCACCTTAACCGCTTCGGGGGGGAATATCGAACTCGGGAGCGTCGGTTCGGGACGGGTAAATTTTCGATCGGGCGATCGGAATTTCACGTTCGACTATCGCTCGATCGATAGTTTTAACAACGTTCGATTCACGCGGCAATCCTTGGTAGATGTTAGTGGTCTCCCTCCCGTTTTTGGTGGTGTCCCGAGTGGTTCCATTCGGGTAAAAGGCTCGTGGATCACGATCGCCGAGGGTTCGGTTTTACTCGGCCAGAATTTCGGCCCGAGCGCGGGGGGAAATCTGTCGATCGAGGCGACCGATTCTTTATTAGTCAATGGAACCGCCCCCGATCGAAGGATTCGGAGCCAGCTTAACACGCAAACGTTCGGCGAGGGGACTGGCGGGAACATTCTTATTTCCGCCCCGCGAGTGTTCCTGGAAGAGGGGGCGAAATTGGAAACCGTCACCGTATTGGGTTCGGCGAAAAGTGGCGATATTATCATCAACGCGCCCGATGAAGTTCGGCTATCCGGTAACGCGCCCTCCGCTACCGCTTATCCCTCCTACACCAGTCAAGTGGGTACCCGGACGCTGGGAGCGGGTCGATCGGGTAATATCTTCCTATCGAGCGATCGATTAACCCTGTTAGACGGGGCGAATATTTTCACCTCCGGCGATCTGGGAACGGGCAGGGGAGGGGATATCGATCTTCGAGTTACCGATCTCATCGAGTTAATCGGGGTTAACCCGATCAGTTTATTTTCCAGCGGTATCGGTGTTTCCACCCTCCTCGGTGGTGGTAGTGGAAATTTAACCCTGCACACGCGAGGATTGATCTTGCGCGACGGTGGCCGCGTGGACGCGTCTACTTTTGCCAGCGGCGATGCCGGGAACGTGAGCGTTACCGCGTCCGAATTCGTGGAAGTTCGCGGTACGGTCCCGAATTCGCTCAATCCCAGTCTGATCATCTCGTCCGCGAATAAGCTCGATCCGATCTTGGCGGCGACCGGCGGACTCCCGGCGATCCCGACCGGAAACTCCGGAAGCGTGACGATTACCACTCCCCGGTTGATCGTCGCCGACGGGGCCCAAGTTACGGTTCGTAATGACGGTACGGGGAGCGCGGGAAATCTGCGGGTGAACGCCGGTTCTATTCTCCTGGAAAACGGAGCCGGACTAACCGCCTCCACCTCGTCCGGCCAGGGGGGAAACATCCTCCTCAACGTCCCGGATCTAATACGTCTCGAAAATAACAGCGCGATCACCGCGACCGCGGACAGTACGGGTAACGGTGGCAATATCACCATCAATGCCGGTTTTCTCGTGGCTTTCCCGAACGGGAACAGCGATATTACCGCCAACGCGTTCGGGGGACGCGGAGGGGCGATCGATATCTCCGCGTCCGGCATTTTCGGCACGGAAGTTCGCGAACGGTTGACCCCCGATAACGACATCACCGCCTTCTCGTTACTGCAACCGACCCTGAACGGTATTATTACCCTCGATATCCCGGAACTCGACCCGAGCCGGGGAACGATCGAGTTCCCCATCACCGTGGTCGATCCCGACACGCTCATCGATCGGAACTATTGTAGAAAAGGAACCCGAAGCGAATTAACCCTGACCGGTCGCGGGGGGGTTCCCACCTCCCCGGCGGATGACCTTGACTCTCCCGAGATCGGGGGAAATCTCATCGAACCGGTTCCCCCGGCGGCCGCACCGGAAACCCCCGCGACCGACCGCGGCGATCGGGGGGCGAAACCCGGCAACCCCGTCATCCCGGCCCGCGGCTGGGCGTACAACGATCGGGGAGAGGTGGTATTGACCGCCTCCAATCCCCTCGTCACCGAATCTCGCTCTCCCTCCGTCTCTCCCGTTTCCTGCCCTACCCCCTAATGCCGATGAAACGTCAACGATCGCTCCCGCGCGTTATCGCGCTCTTCGTTCTTTCCCTCGTCCTATCGCTCGGCGCGGCCCGAATCGCCCCGGCCTCTCCGAATCCCCCCGCGCTCGTGCAACAGGCCAAAACCGGCTATCAAAACGGACGGTTCGCCGAGGCCGCTCGGGATTGGCGGACCGCGGCGGAAGCCTTCGCCGGTCGGGGGGATACCCTCAATCAAGCGATGGCCCTGAGTAACCTCGCCCTGACCTACCAAGCCCTAGGAGAATGGGAGAAAGCCGCCCGATCGAGCGCCGAAAGTCTCGATCTCCTGCAAAATTTCCCCGAAACCCCCGATAGAGACCGCGTTCTCGCCGGAACCCTCGATATTCAGGCGCGGGGACAACTGGCGATCGGCCGACCGACCGCCGCCCTAGAAAACTGGCAGAAAGCGGCGCTCCTCTATCAGAAACTCGACGATCGCGACGGGGCCGCCCGCGCCCGGATCGACGAGTCCCGGGCCCTACAGGCGTTAGGACTCTATCCCCGCGCCCGCGATACCCTCCTGGACGTACTGGGGATCGATCGCTCCCCGGCAACCCCGGTCGCGACGGGGCTACCGGAGGGTAGGACGCGACTCTCGATTCCCGTACAGATTCTCGCCCTCCGGGAACTGGGCGGCGTTTTTCGAGCGATCGGGGAGAACGATCGCTCCCGACTCGTTTTAGAGCGAGCCTTGCAATTATCCCGAGAGAGCGGCAACGAGGAGGAAAGCGGCGATATCTATCTAAGTTTGGGAAATACCGCCCGCGTTGTCGGGGATAGTCAGCCCTCCCGAAGCGGGATCGAAACGGACTGCCTCGCGAGCGTCGATCGGAAGACCGATTTTCACGCCCGGGCCGCCGCCTGTTACCGACAGGCCGAATCCACGCCCCGGCGCGCCACGAGAGTCCGTTCCCTGCTCAACCAACTGAGTTTAAGCGTTCAAAAAGGGAAATGGTCGGAGATCGAGCGGTTAATCCCGGCGATCGACACCGAACTCCCGCGGGTTCCCCCCGATGTCCCCGCGATTAACGAGCGATTGAACTACGTTCAAAGTCTCATCTGTCTCCGGACAGAAATCGACCCGACCCCCGGCGGGCCCGTAGCGACCGTCGCGCGCCAGTGTCGGCGGGATAGTGGGCTGGAAACCGCGCCCGCGTCTCTACGGGTTCCCTCGTGGGGGGAAATCGAAGGGATCGCCCGAATCGCTTACGATCGGGCGGAAACCCTGGGAAACGAGCGAGCGCTGGCTAACGCCCTCGGTTATCTGGCCGGTATTTCCCAACAGACGGGAGATCTCCCCCGCGCCCGACAGTTAACCGAGCGGGCCTTACAGATTCTCGCCCCCCTCAACTCCCCGGAGACGAGTTATCTCTGGCAGTGGCAGATGGGACAACTGTACCGACAACAGGGACGGATACCGGAGGCGATCGCCGTTTACAACCTCGCTTTCGATAACCTGCAAGCCCTACGGCAAGATCTGGCCGGCACGAGTCGGGAGCGGCAATTTTCCTTTCGCGATAGCGTCGAACCGGTCTATCGAGAATTCGCCGATTTACTCCTCCAAGGGGAAACGCCCTCGCAGGAAAACCTGAAGAGCGCGAGAAACGTCATCGAATCGCTCCAACTCGCCGAATTAAATAACTTTTTTCAGGAAGCCTGTCTAGAAACCCAATCGGGCCCGATCGACGCGATCGACCCGCGGGCGGCGGTTTTCTACTCGATCGTTCTCCCCGATCGTCTGGCGGTGATCCTCTCCCTGCCCGGACAGCCCCTACAATACTACGCCACTCCCGTCGCGTCGTCGAGCGTCGAGGGGACTTTCGAGGATCTCTTCGCCGATCTCGGCCTGTATGTATCGAGTGAAGATCCCCTGAAACCCCGACAGAAGTTTTACGATTGGATGATCCGTCCCGCGAGAGAGCGACTGAAAGAGGGGGGGATTACCACCCTAGTTTTCGTTTCCGACGGGATACTCCGGAACCTTCCCGTGGCCGCCCTCCACGACGGTCAACAGTACCTCGTCGAACAGTACGATCTCGCCCTAACGCCGAGTTTACAGCTATTAAGTCCCGGATCGTCGGTTCTCGGGCGCCGCGATATTCTGGCCGGGGGGATCACCGAATCTCGTCAGGGTTTTGCCGCGCTACCGGGGGTCAAGCAAGAAGTTTCGGAAATCAGCGGGATCGCGCCGACAGAGGTGTTATTAGACGAGCAATTCACCCGATCTCGCCTGCGGGGATCGATCGAGTCCCGTTCCTTTCCCATCGTCCACCTCGCCACCCACGGACAGTTCTCCTCGCGCGCCGATAATACTTTTTTACTGACCTGGGACGAGCGGATTAACGTGAAAGATCTCGATCGACTGTTAGAGAGACCCGATCCGATCGAGTTATTGATTTTAAGCGCCTGTCAGACCGCGGTGGGCGATAAACGCGCCGCGCTGGGACTGGCGGGAATGGCGGTGCGCGCGAGGGCGAAAAGCACGATGGCGACGCTGTGGGCGGTACAGGATCGCTCGACCGCCGAGTTGATGACCGAGTTCTATCGGGTTTTAAAGCAGTCCGGCGCGACCAAAGCCTCGGCTCTCCGTCAGGCGCAACTGACACTGTTGAAAGACAAGCGCTACCAACATCCCTATTACTGGGCGGCTTTCGTGCTGGTGGGAAATTGGTTGTAGCGGCCGCCCCGACTTTTGCCGATTCCCGATCGTCGGAAACACCGGACGGGAAGCGATCGGTACGAGTCGGGGCGATCTCTCACCGGTAGCCTTCGGGAATGTCTACGAATATTTCAGGAATTCTCCCGGAAACGAACCGATTCGATCGCTCGCCCCGGGCCTCGCATCGAGAATTTCGGGGGAATTCTTCAATTCCCGCGCGACGCGCGACACGCCGCGATCGCCCGATCGCGCGTCCGCATTACAATGAGATCTGTAGGTTTCGCAATAACGAACTCATCCACTCCCATGCCCGATCGCCCCTCCCCCTCCGCGACCGAGATTCAAGCCATATTCGATCGGATCGCGCCGGTATACGATCGATTGAATCACGACCTCAGTTTCGGCCTCCATCACGTCTGGAAAACGATGACGGTGAAATGGTGCGAACCGAAACCGGGAGATCTCGCGCTCGATCTCTGTTGCGGTAGTGGCGATCTCACCTTTATCCTCGCCAAACAGGTCGGAGCGACCGGAAAAACGATCGGTCTCGATTTTTCCCCCCGTTTACTCGATATCGCCCGCCAACGCGCCCTCGATCGCCCCGAACTGAATCTCGACTGGATCGAGGGAAACGCGCTAGATCTCCCCTTCGCCGATAACACGTTCGACTGTGCCACGATGGGGTACGGTTTACGGAACGTGGTCGATATCCCGAAATGTCTCGCGGAAGTTCATCGCGTCCTGAAACCGGGCGCTCGGGCGGCGATTTTGGACTTTCACGAGAGCGAGGAACCGATCGCCCGTCTTTTCGCCCGTTGGTATTTACATTCGATCGTCGTCCCCACCGCGCGACGGCACGGATTAACCGACGAGTACGCCTATATCAGCCCCAGTCTCGATCGCTTTCCCACCGGAAAAGAACAGGTAAAACTCGGCTATAGTGCCGGTTTTTCCCGGGCCGTCCATTACCCGATCGCGAGTGGCATGATGGGAGTATTGGTTCTCGTGAAATAACAACGTTCGGTTGACTGCATTGGACATCGCTACTCTTTGGACTTATCTGGTTCCCCCGATCGCCGGGGCGATTATCGGCTATTTCACCAACGATATCGCCATAAAGATGCTTTTCCGCCCCTATAAAGCGATTTATATCGGAAAGCGTCGTCTTCCCTTCACGCCGGGGTTAATCCCGCACAATCAGGCCCGATTGGCCAAGCGGGTTTCCGACACGATCATGGGATCGCTGTTAACCCCGACGGAACTGCAAAAACTGGCGAAAAAGCTCTTAGAGACCGATCGGGTGAAAAGCGCGCTTCTCTGGTTATTGCAGTTAACCCTGAAGCAGATTAAAGGCGATCGACAGGCGAAAACGGCGAGTATTCTGGCCTCGATCCTGCACGATCTGTTCGGGGAGTCATTGCCCCGTTTGTTGAAGATCCTCGCGCGACGGGAGGACTTTCTCGAAAAGCAGTTAAATCAGATTTTCGATCGGGTGGTGTTAGAATTCGCGCTCACCGAACAACAGGCGCGGCAGTTCTCCGACTGGTTACTCGAAGCTGTCATCCCCCCGGACACGATCCGGTTAGCGATCATCGATTTCCTGACCGATCGAAATATTCAAGTGATCGATGAAGGATTTCGGGAAAAAACGAGCGGAACCTATTGGGTAGTGGCCAATTTATTCGGGTTACGCAACGCGCTCACCCGTTTACGCACCTTCTGCCTCGACGAAAAAGAAGTCGCCAACACGCGCATTAAAGAACTATTACTCTCCCTAGAGGTACGCAATCGGATCAAAAATTGGTTACAACGACTTTCCCTACAGAATCTCCCCATTTCCACCGTCCGGCAACTCCGCAAAACCATCCGCGACACGGTACGAAATTATATTCAAGAAAGCGGCGAACAGTTTCTCCAGGATTTCGGGCAGACGATCGACTGGGAACAGATCGCCAATTTATTAATCAGTCGCTTGCAGGGATCGCTCGCGGTGAGCGCGTCTTTAGAGGTGGTTAGCGGGGAATTGGCGTTAATTTTAGAGCGGTATTTAGAGGAAGATCTCGAAAAACTGGTAGAACAGATCATCCCGATCCTGAATATCGATCAGGTAATTATCGATCGGGTGAATTCCACTTCCCCCGCGGATCTCGAAAACGCCATCCAGGGCATCGTTAAACAGGAATTACAGGGAATCGTCAACCTCGGCGGAATTCTCGGCTTCCTCGTCGGGATTCTACAGGTTTTCCTGTTACTCTGGCAGGGTCGCTAACCATCGATCCCCGGAACTCTGAATCGATCGGGGTTTCGGGGGGACTCTACCGCTCGATCGAGGGAAGTTGTCGGGATACACGATCGATCTCGACAATCTTGGGACTACCCGTACCCGATCGAGAGCGTCCGGGTTTTTCTGTTGTCTGTTTCACAGAAATATGACCGGGTAATCGATACTTTTAAAAATAAGTATTTTTTTGTATATTGAATATTTTCAACGATCGAAAATGTTTATCCATCGAAAAATTAGTCTCGGCATCGCTCTCTCGGTATCCGGTCTCGTGGTGAATCCGGTATCGGCTTACGATTTCGGCTTTAGTGCCGGGGAAACCTCGATTTATCAAACCGATTTTAGTGTTAACGACAATTGGACATTATCGGGAACCTCGATCGATACGGTAACGGGGGTGATCAAAGGTAGTGCCGCGTTCGGCAGGGCGACCTACCCGCTTCCCGCTCCCGTTAATCTGGATCTCGGGGATGTTTTTCTCTATTGGAGCGGCATTTTTCCCGTCCGTCCTACCCTGACAACCGCCAATCAGGAAGTCGATCGATATTTCGTGGGATTACAGTACGCGAATAACCCCCCGGTCTGTCGTCAGGGGACTCAAATCGTCAGTCTTACCCCCTGCACGGGAACCCAGACCGAATTCGATGAAGAGGCCGAATTGAAGGTAGAAATGCGCCCCAAAAACCCCACTAACCCCGGTAATACCCTTCATCGAATCTATTTAGATCCCGATGCCGATCCGGTCAACAATCTTTATACCACCCAGGTAACGGTTCCGAATTACACCGAAGGGGTAGCGATGGATTTCCGCCTGGGCTTTCGGAAAGTGAGTTCTACCGATTATCAAGTGAACTGGTTCTATCGGAACGATAGCGCTAGTCCCTGGCAAACGATGACCAATAAACTCGACGGAAGCCCCCTAATTTTAAACCTCAAAAATACTGATTGGGTGGACACTTACCGGTGGTTCGTGCCGGCTCCCGCTCCATTTGAAAGTCCCGTAACTTTTGAAGCGATCCGACTGCAATTCCGCAAAGGTTCGACCAGAGATTCCGCGATAACCGCCCTAGCCCTGACGCAAATCCGGACATCCCCGCCAATAGCGACCGACCCCCTTCCAGTTCCCGAAAAAGCTTCCTCGATCGCCCTCCTGTCGCTGGTAGGACTGGGGGCGCTATTCACGCGTCGGCAACAGAAAAAAGAGAATTCCAGGGGTTTTTAAGATCGAGGTCGGGATCGAGAGAATCCCCGTTTTCCCCCGTCCCGATCGACTAGGTATTAATAACTAAAGAGGGTAAAAAGTCAAATAAATTTAAAATTTCGTTATATTCGAGATACGATTGAGGACAGCGGTAATCGCTACCGGCCGTGTCCGTTACAAGACTGAAGGAGCATCGGAATCGTGGCTTTATACGCGGATTTACATCGGCACTTGGGGGGATCGGTCGTGCCTAGGGTTCTCTGGCGCTATTTCCAGCGTCACGAGGAAAATCTAGCGGAACGTTTCCCGGAATATGCCGAATTTGAAGAGTTTTACACTCGCGAGCGCACCAGTTTAGACGAGTATCTAGAACTACATACCCTCGTGGAGAGCGTTCAGACGGCGAAAACGCTCCCCTACTTTATTTATCGATTAATTCGCGGTGCTTATATCTTCGAGAATCTCGCTTACCTCGAATTACGTTACACTCCCTACTATCGAACCGACGAACACCTGAGCCAGTCGGAACGGATCGAACAGATGCGATCGATCGTCGAGATCGTCGGACTGGCCTCGCGGGTGACGGAATACCCGATCGTCACCGGACAGATCCTCTGTATGCACTCGCGGCTTCCCTACGAGGTGAATAAGGCGATCGTCGATCTGGCGGTAGAGATGGGGGATTACGTGCAGGCGATCGATATCGCCGGGGGGGATTCCCACTACGCGACGCGACTCGACGAGTTTATCGGGCTGTACCGCTACGCGCTCGATCGGGGATTGAAAACCACCGGACACCTGTACGAGACCCGCGACGGTTGTTACCCGGAATTACTGCCCTACTTACAGAGAATCGGTCACGGGATTCAAATTCCCCTGCTCTATCCCGAACTTCTGCCGGAATTGGCCGAGCGGAAACAATGTTTGGAAGTTTGCCCGACCACCTATTTAAAAACGGGAACTTTAGAGAGTTTAACCCAGTTGAAAACGGTGTTCGATCGCTGTTTCGAGGCCGGGGTCGATATCGCCATCTGTACCGATAACGCGGGGTTACATAACGTCCGTTTACCGTTCGAGTACGAGAATTTATTAACCCTGGACGTGATCGGTTTCGACCAACTGCAAGCCTGTCAGGACGCGGCTTTCCGTCACGCTTTCGCCTGGCCTTACGGTCAACGTCCCGCTTCTTTGCTGACGGGATTGCTCTCGGTCACGAACCCGAAATTACCCTTATATCAGTAACGAAATAGTTACGAAATCCCGAGCGTTCACTCATCGATTTTCAATATTGATGAAGGAAACGTTCCGGGAAAGCGATCGATGATACATTAGAAATTGAAGCAGGAATGCTTCCCTGGCAGATGAAAAAAAAGCCCAGTGTCTATTGTAACGTAAGAGGTAAAAAAACTGGTTCCATTCTATCTGTCTCGCGCATCGAACGCATCACCCGAACCGAAAACGGATTATTTCCTCAAAGTAGTAGATGGGAGTTACCAATTAGAACTCCGTGCAGTCTCATTCAGGGGAGGAAATCAAACGAAGAGTAGGTCTTGGGTGATGTCGTTTTATAGGACGAGATTTTTATCAAGTTGACCGATCGAAAATATTCTCTGTCTTGCCCGAGAGCCGTAGCGCTTACCCCCCCAGATTTCACGACCGAGATCGTTATCTCTTATCTATCGCGGGACGGATCGCGATACTCTGTCAGGATAAGAGATAGATCTCGCGCCAAGAATTCACCCGCGTTAGGATTTTTCCTTCGCTAACACGAAAACACTGCCCTCGTTGCCGCGGCCGACACGTAAATCCTCGTCGAGATAGGTGATTTCCAGCCAGCCGCGCTGTTCCCGATTCTCGATCGAGAAATCGAACGGGGGAAATTTCTGGCCGCTCTCGATCGACTCGATAAACTCCCGCGGCGATCGATAATTTAAAAAGCGTTGGAAACCGAGGATCGAGCGCTCGAATTTCACCGCGACGCGTCGATCGGACATCGGTTCAAACGTCGCGGCCACGGCGATCGTTCCTTCTAGCAAGGGAACCCCGACAATTTCGGCGATATTGTAAAGTTTCGCCGAATCCGCGTCGATGTATTGATAGATCTGCCCGAGTTGAAAGAGAGGAAAGCGATCGATCCCCAGAATTCCCCGGCTAGTGGTGAACAGTAAGCGCCAGTTTCCCGAGAGTAAATGCTTGACCTCGATCGGTTTCGGGTTGGGGTTCGTATCTTCGAGTTGTTCGATCGCCCCGAGAATCCGTACCCGATCCGCTTCCGTTACCAACAGTCCCCGATTCCGTCCGGCGATCGTTTCCAGTAATTTCGCTTTCACACTCATCTATTTTTCTCCCGCGTTCGTCAAGGTTCGACACCGCATAGTTCCACTCTACTAAATCTCCCGCGAAAATCACCATTCCCCGCGCCGGCTTTTGTTATCGATCGATACAATCGCGAAACCCCCGTAATTTCTCCCGTTACAATTCTCGCGCGTGCCTTTCGCTTTTGGAAAATCGGATCGGTTTTAACCGAGCGCTTACCGACGCTTAAACATCGAATTCTAGGGTGAGAAAGGCACTTCGTCCGGCGGTATGACGACCGCTACCTTTACAAAAAATTTTAATACTTTCACCGGTTCCGATTCCTCCCGATCTCGGTTCCCGGTTGGTTAGATTCCGGATCTCCGGATTCTCTCCGGTCTGTCTGACGGTAAAATTACTGACGGTGACCCCCGAACAAGCGATGATTTCTTCCGGGGAACCGCGGGGAACTCGTTTTTAACGCCTAATCGCCGATGTACACTTTCCCGTAATACAATACAGGCATGAATCAAACAACGGTACGGGGCAGTATTTTAGTCGTCGATGATATGCCGGATAACTTACGGCTGTTGTCGATCCTGCTCGCGTCCGCGGGGTATCAGGTACGGAAAGCGTTAAACGGACAGACGGCATTAAATACGGTTCGATCGCGCGCTCCCGATCTGATCCTCCTCGATATCAATATGCCCGATCTCGACGGCTATGAAGTGTGCCGACGCTTGAAGGAAGACGAAAATACCCGCGAGATCCCGGTGATTTTTCTCAGCGCGCTCGATGACGTGTTAGACAAGGTGAAAGCCTTTCAAGTGGGGGGAGTGGATTATATTTCCAAACCCTTTCAAGACGAGGAAGCGATCGCCCGGATCGAGAATCAATTAACGATCGCCCGTCAGAAAAAACAGTTACAGGACGAGATCGATCGCCGGAAAACCGCGGAAGAAACGTTAGAAGTTTACTTACACGCGGTCTCTCACGATCTCCGCAACCCGGTGATCGGGATGTCCCTAATCTTGAACCATCTCCAAAAAAAAGCGTCCGGAGAATCGATCGAGATTTCCCCGTCGGTATTACAACAGATGCTCGACAGTTGCGATCGACAACTCACCCTGATCGATTCCCTCGTGGAAACCCGACAGAACGAGATCTGGGGACTTTCCCTACAATGTAACCCTTTATCTCTCCCGGAACTCGTCGGGAAGATCGATCGGGAATGGACGCTGAGACTCGAAGAACATCAAGCGAAATTAATCGATAAAGTCCCCGAGGATTTACCCCCCGTAAACGCCGACTCTCACCATCTCTGGCGCGTGTTTGAAAATTTACTCGCCAACGCGCTCAAACACAATCCGTCGGGAGTAACGATCTCGATTTCCGCGGAAGTAAACAATGATTTCGTTCTCTGCGAGATCGCCGATGACGGGATCGGGATCGCCGAGGAACAGGCGAAACATCTGTTCGATCGCTACCATCGCGGAACGGGAAAACAGGCGATCGGTCTCGGATTGGGTTTATATTTATGCCGTCAGATTATCAGCGCTCACGGTGGCGAGATCGGCGCAAATTCCGGTGACGAAAAAGGAACTCGCTTTTGGTTTACCTTACCGGTAGCAAAACCTCTTTAGGCCTCTTTTAGAATTCCTAATGAGTTAGGGGCCAGGAGTCAGAAGTCAGGAGTCAGGAGTCAGGAGTCAGGAGTCAGGAGGACGATAGTTCATAAGTCCATAAAATATATATTTTTTTCATGAATCGTGATTGTTGAAATTTTTGGATAGTCAAAAATCAAAGATGCGAGAATTGTAGTCTTCGGGATTAGAAAAATTAAGGGCGCGAGCCTTGCGCCCCTACAGTAATTGCGGATGGGATTAATGGTGGGATTTTGTTTCGTTCAACGCGATTTATAATTCGAGCTAAAAGCTGACCGCTGATAGCTGATAGCTAAAAACTATTTTTTGACTCCTTTAGTAAATAATTTAAAGTACAAAGAAACGAAAAATTCCTTGATCGGAAAAGCGATAAAAGTGATCGGGTTAATGGTGACGATAATATTCCGGGTATCGCGTTTGGCCGCTTTTACGATCGAGCGCGCCACCCCGTCCCCGGACATGATCCCGATCGGGTTTAAATTACTTTTAAACGGCCCGAGAATTAACTTCCGAATCACACAGGGCGCGTCCAGACGGCGTAACGTGACGAGATCGCCGATCGTCCGCTTACTCAACTCGTATAGAGGACTGAACGCCGGATTGCATTCCGCTTCCGAAGTATTGATCCAAACCTCTTTCCGGGCGATCTGCTCGTTCGTCCGCACCGTGGTTAAAAACAGTTCCATCAATCGCCACACCGAGAACGCGTTCACCTCGTAGCATACCTCGATCGCTTCCGCGTCCCGAGCGCCGTGAACGTTAATCCCGTGATTGAGAATTAAAATATCGATCGACTCCAATACATCCGCGAGCGCCGATTCCTGCCCGATACTCCATTGAATCGTTTTTATATTTACCGGTTTCCCGTCGATATCGATCGAGATTTCCCGCTCTCCCGAGGTTAACGCGATTAACTTCGCGCCTTCCCCGTGTAACCGTTTCAAGAGCGATCGCCCTAATGTCCCGTTCGCTCCCGTGATGGCGATCGTTTTCCCTTTTAACGAGAGTGCCGTACCCATAAGCTGATCCAAAAGCGTGACCGTCCCGCAGTAATAAGCCTTCTGATTATCGAAATGATGCCGCCAGTGATAGGTTCGATTCACCCGCCAACGGGCCGGGGCCGCCTCGAACGCGCCCGGACGATGGGTGAGATCGGTTAATTCCTCCACCCCCTCGATTCCCAATCCCCGGCCGATCGCGCTGACGAGAAAAAATAACGTGTAAATCGTCCCGCTCGCTCCTAACCAAGCCCGATCGATCCCCCACAGGTAAGCCAGGGACAGAGGCAGTAAACTCAACAATAGCATCACCGACGCTTCGGGAACGTCGTTGTACCAGTGCGCTTTCCGGTAGATCTCCCCGCTCACCGGCGAGAGATCGGGACGGAAAACCCGATGGTGCCAGTTGTGGAGACGGTAGAGCGGCGACCAATAGTGGGCGAGGGTGTGGTAGCTATCGCGGACGATCTCCACCCAGAGAATCGAGAAAACAATCAGTGCGAGGTTAGTTAGGAGGCTTGACATATCGGCCGATCGGGTTAAATTTTTATTAAGGCATCATGAACGAGATGGATTTTCGCGACAAGCGGCGATATCGTCCGAATAAGACCGTAAATCACCTAAATCACGCTGTCTTTTTCCAAATACGCTTTAAACTCTGTTAAAAATTTTAACAATTGTGGGTAAAATATAGCAAGATAACCCGCATCTACCTTAAGAAATCACGTAACCCGAGTCGATTATGGCAGAAAATTATTGGCCGCGAGAGGATGATAGCGAAGAGTTAGATCCCCTAGGTTCTCTCCTGTCCGAATGGTCCGATCCGGAAGACGAGGAAGATGAATTTAGAAGCGAGATCTTCCAGGGATTATCGGGACGGAGACGGAAAGCGGCCGTCCTCCTGATGTTGATCTGGTTGATCACCATCGGACTCCACTGGGTAAGTTGGGGTTCGGAGGTGGTGATCGCGCTAACGATCGTCCTGTCCCTCCACGGCCTACGTCTCGCCTTTACCGCGCCGGAAAGTCCCCCGGAACCGTTAACCGACTCGGCGCTCGCGACCGCCCCGATCGTGTCGTTACTGGTGGCGGCGAAAAACGAGGAAACGGTGATCGCGCGATTGGTCGATCGCCTCTGCCATCTCGATTATCCGGCCGATCGCTACGAGGTGTGGATCGTCGATGATTACAGTACCGATGGAACCGGCCCCCTGCTCGATCGACTCGCCCTACAGTACCCCCAACTACACGTCATCCACCGGCCGGCCAACGCGGGAGGCGGTAAATCCGGCGCGCTCAATCAGGTTTTACCGCTCACGAAAGGGGAAATTATCGGCGTTTTCGATGCCGACGCGGGAGTTACGGCCGATTTACTGCGCCATGTCGTGCCGATGTTCGATGGCGAACGAACCGGCGCGGTACAGGTTCGTAAATCGATCGTTAACGCCTCGGAAAACTTCTGGACGCGGGGACAGGCGGTAGAAATGAGCTTCGATAGCTGTTTCCAACAACAACGCGTCGCCGTCCGGGGAATCGGGGAACTACGGGGCAACGGTCAATTCGTCCGCCGTACCGCCCTCAACCGTTGCGGCGGTTGGAACGAACAAACGATCACCGACGACCTCGATCTCACCATCCGCCTCCATCTCGACAACTGGAAAGTTGACACCCTCGTGTCCCCCGCGGTGGAAGAGGAAGGGGTAACGACCGCGAAAGCGCTCTGGCATCAACGCAATCGCTGGGCCGAGGGCGGTTATCAGCGTTATCTCGACTATTGGAAAGCGATCGTCAAAGCGCCCCTCGGCCCGACGAAAAAATTCGATCTCTTCGCTTTCCTCCTGATCCAGTACCTTCTGCCCGCGGCCGCCATTCCCGATCTTCTCGTCACCGTTACCCGTCATCAATCCCCCGTGTTCGCGCCCCTAACGGGATTGGTTCTCACCCTCTCCAGTTGGGGAATGGTCACGGGTCTGCGTCGGGTGAATTCCGAGAATAAGCTCGGTTTTTGGGGAATTCTCGGCCGAACCCTGCAAGGAACGATCTATATGATGCACTGGTTCGTGATCATTCCCAGCGTCACCGCGAGAATGGCGATCCGTCCCAAACGTCTGAAGTGGGTGAAAACCGTTCACGGCGGCGAGAACCTAGAGGTGTCGGGATAGTTCCGGTTCACGCCGATAATAGATAACCCGCGACCAGAAAAATCCCGCTAAAAAAGTGCAGGTTCACCGCGAGAAACTTGCAGTTACTGACGAGATCCGGTCGATCGTGATTCCGGCCAACGTGACGGACTAACTGCCAGGCGAAGGGAAAGCTGAGAAAGATCAGCGCCGTCGCCATCGGATAGATCCCGGCCGGAATCCCGATCGCGACGAGGAGGTAAACGAGGAACGTCACGCGGGCTAACACCCGCGAACCGAGCGCGGTTCCCAAACGGACGATCGGCGATTTTTTCCCGGCCGCGATATCGTCTTCTACCTGATGGAAATGGGAACAGAAGAGGATGATCGAGGTGGTAATGCCGATAAGTACCGAGGCCGCTAAACTGGGAAGGGAAAAAGTACCTGCCTGGGAATAATAGGCCGCCTCGATCGCCATCGGCCCGAACGTTAGGAAACAGATAATTTCCCCCAATCCCCGATAGCCCAAGCGGAACGGCGGCCCCTGATAGGTATAGCCCAACGCGCAACAGAGTGACACCAAACCGAGAACGATGCCGTCTCCCTGCCAGTAGCCGATCGCCAGAATTCCCGAGATTCCCGAGACGAGAAACAGAATACTAATCCAAAAAACTAGGGTTTTATTTCCCGTTAAATTAACAACGGAATGGGCTTTATTTTTATCGATTCCCGTTTCGGAGTCGAAAACATCATTACTAAGATTCTCCCAGGCGAGAATGGCGATCGCCGACAGGATAAATGTCCAAAAAATCGCGGGATTAAATTTACCGGTTTCCTGATAGGCGATCGCGGTTCCGATGAGAATCGGGATGATGGCCACACTATACATCGGCGGTTTAATCGCCGCCAGCCATAACTTTTTTTTCGAGGGTTCGAGAAAATTGCTCGTGGTCATAAGATAGGAAATCGTCAGAGAATCGGGTCGGATAGATAGCCTTTTTTCTAGAGACGAGGTACGGGTTTTCGGAGGGGGCAAGAGGCACTCGCGTGAGAGGCAAGAGGGAAATGTACCGCGAATTTTCGAGAGACGCTGTACAATCGATTTCCCCCGCGAAGCGCGCGACGATCGGGCTTTCGTTGCCGTCTAGCTGACTAAACACCCTTTCTTCGATACCATAGGATCGAGCGATAGGGAATCGAGCGGAAAACGAGCGCCGATCGAACCTTCTTCGCGAGGAGACCCCTTAAACTGACATACCATTAATCACGTTTTTTGTAGAAAACTTTACAAATAACTTTACATGACCCCTGCCGTTCCCCGCGTTCCCTATCCCGATCGCCCGATCGCCGATTTCCCCGGCCTGTATCGCTTCCTGCGTGACTGTCAATCGAGATTGGCCGGGAACGGGACTTCCCCGGTCATTAGTTTCTGTCAGAAGATATCCCCGGTCGATCTCCTGGAAATTCTCGGGGTGATCTCCCTTTCCTCCCCGACCGTTTATTACTGGGAAAATCGCCGGGAGGAAACGGCCGTTTTGGGTTACGGAAACGCTCTCTCCGCGACCTTCCCTTCCTATCAACGATTTAGTAAAGCGCGACAATTTATTGAAACCTCTCAGAAAAAAATTCTCAAAATCGATCGCTATTCGGACATCACCCCGCGCGTTTTTTGTAGTTTTACTTTTTTCGATTCGGATCTCTCTTCCCCCTTTCCCCCCGCGACGATCGCCCTGCCGAAATTCCAGATCGTCCAACGACGCGCCGACTATTATCTGCTCGCTAATTTACCCCTCAGCGCCGATCTCGCGATCGAACCCTCGATCGAGGAGATTACCGAACAACTCCAACTCCTGCAAAAACACCCGCGCAATGTCTTACGGTTCCCGCGGGCTTATCGCGAGCGGGAGTCCCGCGACTACCGGATTCACCCGACCTACGATTTTCAAGCCGCCGTCACCGACGCGTTACGCTCGATCGAGGCGCGACGCTTCAGTAAACTCGTTCTCGCCAACGCCCTCGATGTCATCTCCCCGGTTCCTTTCGATATCGTCACCTGTCTCGATAACCTGCGCGAACGCTATCCCGATTGTTCGGTTTTCGCCGTTAGCGATGGCCGGGGACACCATTTTATCGGCGCGAGTCCGGAACGGTTGTTAAGCGTTCGCGACGGTCAACTCAGCACCGATGCCCTCGCCGGATCGGCCCCGCGGGGAAGAAACCCGATCGAGGATGACGCGCTCGCCGGAAAACTCCTGGCCAGCGAGAAAGAAAGACGGGAACATCAAGCGGTTAGCGACTTTATCGCCGGGAAACTGAGCGAACTGGGACTGAACCCGCGTCTTTCTCCTTTCCGCCTCTTAAAGCTCTCCAATATTCAACATCTCTGGACACCGATCCACGCCACGCTACCGGACGCTATCCACCCCCTGGAAATCATCGCCCGACTGCACCCGACCCCGGCCGTGGCGGGCGTTCCCACCGAGATCGCCCTCGCCGAGATCCGGCAGTACGAGACCTTCGAGCGATCGCTATACGCCGCCCCGTTCGGTTGGATCGACGGTCGGGGCAATAGTGAATTTATCGTCGGCATCCGATCGGCCCTGATCGAGGGCGATCGGGCGAGACTGTACGCGGGCGCGGGCATCGTCGCCGGTTCCGATCCCGAGCGAGAACTCGCCGAGATCCAACTGAAATTTCAGGCGCTTCTGAACGCGTTACTCTGAGCGTTTAATTATAGACGGTATAGAGAAAAAGTGTTTTTTATTAATATTTTATTTACAAAATTATCAATAATTGTTGCCAGAAACCGAAACTTAAATTACGGTTATTCTTTTCTTATCCAAACCTTAAAAATAGTTCTCTAATTTCGGAATGGACGGTCTGTAAGTCACCGAAATTATCGCGCTTACCATTTAACGATCGCTTTATATTTGACCCGGAAAACTTTTGACCCGTCCTACTTTTTAGAAGGGACAATTTCCGGATCGATCGCTAATCTTCGGCGGGCCAGGCCGTTGCACACCAGCCCCACCTCGCGAAAATAGGAAATATGTTAAGCCCGCGCTCCTTTGCTGTCTCCACCCTACTGACCGCCGCGCTCGCCGTTCCCGCGGTCGCCCAGGTTCAAGGCCCGAGCAGTTCCCAAACTCCCTACGTCCTGCCCACGGCCCCCGGCGCGATCACGAAATCGATCTTGACCGTGGGCGATTCCGTTAATCTCAAACCCGACGGGGTTACTCCCTACCGGATGGTGGGCATTCCCGACGGTCTCGGAGCCTTCGACAACGGCGACGGAACCTTTACCGTACTGATGAACCACGAACTGGGAGCGACTTCGGGAGTCCCCCGCGCTCACGGTTCCACCGGCGCGTTCGTCTCCAAGTGGGTCATCGATAAATCCACGCTCGCCGTCTTGAACGGAAGCGATCTGACCCAAACCGTACAACTTTGGAACGGTAACGGTTTTACCCCCGGAACAACATCCTTCGCCCGTTTCTGTTCGGGGGATCTTCCCGCCGTTTCCGCCTTCTTTAACGCGACCTCCGGATTGGGAACCACCGCGCGGATCTACATGAACGGGGAAGAGACCGGGGCGGAAGGCCGGGCCTTCGCCCACATCGTCACGGGCGCGAGCGCGGGTACTTCCTACGAACTCCCCTATCTCGGTAAATTTAGTTGGGAAAACTCCCTGGCCAATCCCTTCGCCAGTGACAAAACGATCGTGGCGGGTACGGATGACAGTAACGGCGGACAGGTGTACTTCTACATCGGCGATAAAACGAACACGGGAACCGAGATCGATAAAGCGGGACTCAACGGCGGGAATCTTTACGGGATCTCGATCGCCGGTATAACCGCCGAGACAAATACCACCTCGATCGCTCCCAATACCCGATTCAACCTCACGAATCTCGGGAATGTTGCCAACACCACGGGAGCTAACCTTCAAACCCAAAGTGTCGCGGCGGGCGTGACGGCGTTTCTCCGCCCGGAAGACGGTCTATGGAATCCCTTGAATCCCAACGAGTTCTATTTCGCCACCACGAACGCTTTCAACAGTCCAAGCCGTTTATGGAGACTACGCTTCGATAATATCGCCGATCCGACTTTAGGCGGTGTGGTCGAAATGCTTCTCGACGGTACGGAAGGACAACGGATGCTCGATAACCTGGGTATCGATAAGTACGGCAATATCCTCCTACAAGAAGATGTGGGTAATAACGCTCACATCGGCAAGATCTGGCAGTACAACATCGCGACCGATACCCTCACACCGATCGCCCAACACGATCCGAGTCGGTTCCTCTCCGGTGGGGCGAATTTCTTGACCCAAGACGAGGAATCTTCCGGAATTATCGATATGGAGGATATTCTCGGCCCCGGCTGGTTCTTGTTAGACGTTCAGGCTCATTACCCGATCTCCGGTGAATTGGTGGAAGGCGGACAGCTACTCGCTCTCTATAATCCTTCTACCGCCGCCGCGGCCGGGGTTCCCGAACCTTCCAACGTTCCGATGGTTTTCGCCGGTGGACTGTTCATGGCGGGCGTTTGGCTGAAGCGCCGTCATCGTTAACGGGCGCGACCGGAACGCGAAAAGGTAGGGTTTCTCGCCCTACCTTTTTTCTTTTTTTTCGGGATCGATCGCCTAGCCCCGTCCCGGCATTTTATATTTGAAGTCTTTCGGCCCTTTGTAGCCGGATAATTCCGCGAGTTTTTCCAAACTCTGGGTTCCCGATACCGTCTGTCCTTTGATAACCCAAGTGGGGAATCCTTTTACCCCCGCGGCCGTACAGGCTTTCGGGTTCGGGTTGGCGCCTTGGGGATCGCACTCGGTATACACGCTCTCTTTTTTCAAGATCTCGTTCGCTTCTTTACCGAATAACTGCTTCTGGTCGTAACAGTGGGGACACCAGAACGCGCCGTACTCTTTCGCCCCGATCGCTTTGAGGTGTTTGGCCAGCGCGATTTCCGACTCTCCCGAAGTTGTCGTCACCTCCCACCCGTTCGGGGGACTGGCCGCCGTCATCGGTCGGCTGAATTCCACCTTCCCTCCCGCGGTAGCCGGAGTATTCACGCCGGAGTAGATCGCTAACGTGGCCACTAACGTGATCATCGCCACCACGATCGCCGGGAAGAGAATTTGTC
Organism: Pannus brasiliensis CCIBt3594; assembly: GCF_036688125.1. Lineage (NCBI taxonomy): Bacteria > Bacillati > Cyanobacteriota > Cyanophyceae > Chroococcales > Microcystaceae > Pannus > Pannus brasiliensis. Next base: position 46,130 of record NZ_JBAFSM010000017.1, read on the forward strand.
CGATTCCTTCCCATTCCCGTCCCAGTACGGTTAACGTGAGCATACTCAGAGAAAACAGGGCCGAGGTAATACAGTAGGGACAGAATTCCTTCAGTTCGGTAAAGAGAATAAACATCAAATAACCGCTAAACACGGCCATCGAGGTCGCGCCCACCAGTAAAAACGGCCAGGTGGTGTTTTCCCACGCTTTGCGGCGGTTTTTCTGGCTTTCCCCGTTGAGAAAAAGGGGACTGAGAGAGAAAAACGCCATCCACAGGTAGGCGAGACACCCGAAAAGACTCAAGGGCAGTCCGAAAACGGTCGCGTAGGCACTGTTGAGAACGCCACTACAACCGAACCCGCCCCCCCCTTCGACACAAACGGTGGTTCCTCCCGTCAGCTTGGTAATCGTCAGGTAGGCGGTCAGGGTCGCGCCCACGATCGCGATACCACCGATCAGGGGACGGGAATAGCGATGAAGCCACGGAGTAGAACGACGACGAATCATAGTTATCTGTGCGAGAATACAATCCCTCACCGGGGGAGGGAGTCAAAATTTCTGGAGATCGCGAGAGTTTTCCGGACGGTTAACTACCCGCGATTGTAACAACCTTTTCTGAAGACAGTTTAACCGACCGAGAAGATTTTGATTTTTCTTCACGGCGAGATTTCTTTTAATTCCCGACTCCCGATTCCCGACTCCCGATTCCCCACCTGTCGGGCGGCCTCGACGAAACGGGCGACGCGGATGGGATCGATCGGTTCAGAGATCTTGCCGTTCCGTTTGAGGGAACTGGCGACGATCACCCCGTCGGCGGATTGTAGGAGTTGGCCGATATTGTCGGGATCGGCCCCACTGCCGATCAAAACGGGCGTTCCCCCCGCGGCCGCGCGGGCCAGTTCTAGATCCTCGAAACTCGGGGGGCTACCGGTGGCCCAACCGGAGAGAATGATCCCGTCCGCTAGACCCCGCTCGATCGTGTCGCTCACCGCCGTCGTTAAATTCGGGGTTCCCAGGGGCCGGGCGTGTTTGACGAGGACATCGGCGAGAATGGCCACCTCCGATCCCAATTCCCGGCGGTAGCGCAGGAGTTCGTGGGCCCGTCCCTCGATAATGCCCTGATCGGTGGCCATCACGCCGGTTAACACGTTGACGCGGATAAATCGGGCGTTGGTGCAGGTGGCGATCGCCATCGCGCTGTGAGCGTCATTTCTCAAAACGTTGAGACCGATCGGCAGAACGACGAGATTTTTCAGGCGATCGACGATCAGGGTCATCGCGCTGACCACCGCCGGATCGACCCGATCTTTGGTAAAGGGCGCGTCGAAGAAATTCTCGACGATCAGGCCGTCCACTCCCCCGGCCGCCAGCGCGGTCGCCTCCTGTTCCGCCCGCTCGATCGCCGCTTTCAAATTCCCCCCCCAGCGTGGCGAGGTGGGCAGGGGCGCGAGATGAACCACGCCGATAATCGGGGTTGTCGTGTTGAAAATTCGAGTTAAATTCACGGCCTCTGCACTCTTATAGCGTCCCGAAACAATTTTGCCGATCCTATATCTTAGCAAGGCGATCGCCCGGATCTCCCGGAAAGTAGAGAGAAATCTTTCGTCGAAATCAATTTTATCAATTCCCGAATCCGTTAAAATGTCTTAACATTGAAGAAGTTTAAGATTCCCTTGATACTCGATCGCATGGGCAATAAGCCGACCATCGCTATCTCGCACCTGGGTTGCGAGAAGAACCGCATCGACTCCGAGCATATGCTGGGATTACTGGTGGAAGCGGGTTACTCCGTGGATACCGACGAAGAATTCGCCGATTACGTGATTGTCAATACCTGTAGTTTTATCGGCGACGCGCGCCAAGAATCGATCGATACCCTCCTGGAACTGGCGAGGGCCGATAAAAAAATTATCGTCACCGGCTGTATGGTACAGCATGACTGGCTTCAGGGGGGGAATCTCCTCGACGAGCTACCGGAAGCCGTCGCGACGGTCGGAACGGGAGATTATCATAAAATTGTCGAGGTGATTAACCAAATCGAACAGGGTAAACGAGTCCGGGAGATCTCCGCGAACCCGACTTTTATCGCCGACGAGAATCTTCCCCGCTACCGGACAACCACCGAGGGAGTGGCCTATCTCCGGGTGGCGGAGGGCTGTGATTACCGGTGCGCGTTCTGTATTATCCCGAGCTTGAGAGGGGATCAACGATCGAGATCGATCGAGTCGATCGTCAACGAGGCGAAACAACTCGCGGCCCAGGGCGTACAAGAATTAATTCTGATCTCGCAAATTACAACCAATTATGGGTTAGACTTATATGGCGAACCCAAATTAGCGGAACTCTTGCGAGCGCTGGGAGAAGTCGATATACCTTGGATTCGCGTTCACTACGCTTACCCGACCGGGTTAACGCCAAAGGTTATCGAAGCGATCCGAGAGACCCCGAATGTTTTACCCTATCTAGACTTGCCGCTTCAACATTCCCATCCCGATATCCTTCGGGCGATGAACCGTCCCTGGCAAGGGCGCGTCAACGATGGCATTATCGAGCGGATCAAGACAGCGATCCCGAACGCGGTTTTACGAACGACTTTTATCGTGGGCTTCCCCGGGGAAACCGAGGAACAGTTTACCCACCTCCTAGAATTCGTCCAGCGTCATGAATTCGATCATGTCGGGGTGTTCACCTTTTCCGCCGAAGAGGGAACGAGCGCCTTCGATTTAAGCGATCGGGTTCCGGAGTCCGTCATGGACTCGAGACGCGAGCGGTTAATGCTGGCACAACAGCCGATCTCGGAGCGCAAAAATCAGGCTCAAGTGGGTCAGACCGTCGAGGTGCTGATCGAACAGGAAAACCCCGAAACGGGCGAATTGATCGGGCGCTCCGCCCGCTTCTCCCCCGAGGTGGACGGCTTGGTTTACGTGACCGGAGAAGCGATTCTCGGCTCGATCGTCCCCGTCAGAATTACTTCTGCCGACGTGTACGATCTCTACGGCGAGATCGTTTGAACTTATCTTGATTTCAACTATCCCACTCAAACAAAACGATCCTTATGACAACTGGCTTCCAAAACTTAGGTCTATCCGATAGCCGTCTCCAACATTTAGAAACGCTCGGATTTACCACCCCCACCGAAATTCAAACGAAGGCGATTCCCCTCCTTCTCGAAGGGCATGACATGGTAGGGATGTCCCAGACGGGAACCGGCAAAACCGCCGCCTATTCCCTGCCCCTACTGGAGCGGATCGACACGAAAAATCCCAACGTGCAGGCGCTGATCCTCACCCCCACCCGCGAGTTAGCGCAACAGGTGGCCAGCGCGATCAAAGATTTTTCCAACGATCGCCGTCTCTTTATCCTGACCGTTTGCGGCGGGCAATCGATGGAACGGCAGATCCGCAGTCTGGAAAAAGGCGTGCAGATCGTCGTCGGAACCCCCGGACGGGTGATCGATCTGCTCGATCGCAACAAACTCCATCTCGAATCCCTCAACTGGGCCGTTCTCGATGAAGCGGACGAAATGCTCAGTATGGGCTTTATCGATGACGTGAAGAAAATCCTCCAAGCCTCACCGAAAACCCGGCAGACCGCTTGTTTCTCCGCGACCATGCCCCGCGAGATCCGGGATCTGATCGCCAATTTCCTTAAATCTCCCGTTTCCGTGACGATCTCCCAACCCCAAGCGGCTCCCACGAAAATCGAACAGAAGATTTACATGGTTCCCCGCGGTTGGACGAAATTGAAAGTCCTGCAACCCCTGCTAGAGATCGAGGCGTTAGAATCGGCGATTATCTTCGTGCGGACGAAACAGACCGCGGCGGAACTCACCAGCAAACTGCAAGAAGCCGGGCAAACGGTGGATGAATACCACGGCAACCTCAGCCAGATCCAACGCGAACGCCTCGTACAACGTTTCCGCGAGGGGAAAATTAAACTGGTGGTGGCGACCGATATCGCGGCCCGCGGTCTGGACGTGGAAAATCTCAGCCACGTTATTAACTACGATCTGCCGGACAACGCGGAAACCTATATCCACCGCATCGGCCGCACCGGTCGCGCCGGGAAAACCGGGACGGCGATCTCCCTCGTCGAACCGATCGATCGTCGTCTCCTGCGCCAGATCGAACAGCGTTTACGTCAGCGTCTAGAGACGAGCAACATTCCCAGCCGGGCGGAAGTGGAAGCGAAACGACTGGCGAAACTGCAAAATCAGTTGAAAGAAGCCCTGTCCGGGGAACGGATGGCCTCGTTCTTGCCCCTGGTACGGGAGTTAAGCGAGGAGTACGATCCGCAGGCGATCGCCGCCGCCGCGTTACAGATGGTCTACGATCAGAACTGCCCGCAGTGGATGAAAACCGATTGGGAAGTTCCCGCGCCCGTTTCCAATAAACCGATCATCAACAAAACGCCCCGCGGCGGTAAGTACCCCAAGTCCAATAATCCCCGTCCCTATACGGACAGAAAGATCGCTTTCCAAGAGCGGTAAGAGAGGGAGCGGGAGCGCGCTTAACCCGTGAGCCGCTCTCGAAAATTCTTCCGGACGGGGGTGGCGATCGGTCGAGAAAATTACCGATCCCCGCGTATCCCACGACCCGATCGATTCTGTCGATCGTTTTTTTTTGCCGAATTTTTTTCAATACCGCTCGATGGCGATCGAGTCATCTTACAAAAGATATATTTATCGGTTCGGGATCTCGGATCGATCGCTAGACTTAACGATCGAAGCGTCAATCGACCGCGAAATTGAACGTTCTTCAACCAACGTGTTAGCGCGTTCCTAGGGGAACGGGGAGATCTCACGGGAGCTAGTGGCTCTCGGCTTGCCGGGACGCGCGTTTTTCCGTCGGGGGAACCGGAGCGGGCGATCGCGCGGGTAGGGAAATCGAGCGAGAACCCTACCTCGTTTTGGATGGGGGTGACGATCTCGATCGCCCGACGGTTATCCGGCGCGTCCCCGTCTCCCGCACCGTTCCGCTCGGCGGGCCGACCCCCCACAAAATTAAGGATCGGTCTACACTAGGAAAGACCAAGCTCGAATCGGTGGCGATCGATGTTCCCTTCTACTTGGAATTGGTTACAGACCGCGTGGCGGGTTTTTCACCTCAGTACCGATCGGATTCTCTGGAATTCTTTCCTCGCTTTTATTCCTTTATTTTGCAGTATTTGGTTATTCCGTCGCGCGCGTTCCCGTTCTTGGGCTTGGTGGGTTATTTTCTGGGTATTTCTCGCTTTTTTACCGAACGCGCCCTATATTCTCACCGATATCATTCATTTTATTTACTATGTCCGTCTGGGCTATTCTACCGGGATCATCATTCTGGTGTTGATCCCGCAGTATAGTTTATTTCTCTTCGCGGGATTTCAAGCTTATGTTCTTTCCTTGATTAATGTAGAGTTTTATCTCGGGAAAGAAAATTTAAAACGATTCGCGTTGCCGTTAGAGTTAGGGATGCACGCGCTCTCGGCGATCGGGATCTATCTGGGAAGATTTCTCCGACTCAACAGTTGGGATATTCTCGCCCAACCCGATGAGGTTTTCCGGGGTTTCGATAATTTTCTGGAAAAACGTCCGTTCGTTTTCACGCTAATTAGCTTCTTAATTATCTGGGGATTGTACGGGTTGGTGAAGCGAATCGATCTCGCTCTTTTTCCCTGTTTACTCAAAAACGGGAAAGTAAAAAAAAAGTCTAATGGTGGTTCGCGATTCGTGAGTTATCAGGTAGAGTCGAGCCGAAGAAACTAAACACGAAACTTCTATAATGAAGACAGGGACGGCTAGAGGAATAAATAGCTGAAACCTTTGCCAGATAAGAATTTTACAATTGAAAACCTCCTAAATACCCATTTTTGCTATCAGTAGCCCGATACAATTAATTAATACCAATTCGGGAAAGTCAAGCTACAGTTCTCGGCTTGGTATTAGATAACAGATCTCTGCAATTTTTTCTGACTCCTGACTCCCGCGGTTCGGTGGGTCACGCTTCGCTAACCCGCTCATGTGATGGTTATTCGCGTCTACCTCCTTAAAGTGCCAGAGCTTTCACGGCCGCTTTGATCAGGGAGTAGAAATTCGGTTGGGTGACATCTACCGATCGAGCGTTATCGCGACTATAGCCTAATAAGCCGATTTTTTGACCCTTTTGAACGGCGAGAACTTCCCCCCGCTCGTTTTTAATGCGGATCTCGTTGAGAGATTCTAAAAAGCTACAGGCATAGAAACGTCCCTCGTGGACGAAGCGCGCTTTTTTACCGCCGTTTTTTTCCGCCGGGAGACGCATTCCGATCAGTTCGATCTCGATCGAGCGATCGCCCTGCCAACTATTTTCTTGGAGTTTGTAGGCGATGTCGATGCGGTTCGGGAGGGGGAGATATTCGGCCCAACGCCAGGCGATCGCTTTTACTCTCGTGTCGTCATCTGTCGCGAGGATTAATTTAACGTGGTTTTTGCCGACTTTTTGCTGTTCTACCACGCGGACATTCGGTGTCCAGAAAACCGGGAATTGATTGCCGATGCCCCAGGGTTGTAGACTCTCTATCTGTTGGAACAGTTCGACGGTGATTTCCGAAAAATCCATTTCCGCGTCGATCTCGATCAGGGGTTTGAGGTGTTCGGGTTCGAGGAGTCGGTGAGCGAATTGACTGAGTTGTTGTTGGAAGCGATCGAGATTTCGCGTTTCCAGACTGAACCCTCCCGCCATTTTATGACCGCCGAATTTTCCCAGCAGATCGCGGCAGAATTCCAGCGCTTCAAAAACGTGAAATTCTTCGATTCCCCTGGCGGAACCGCGAATTTTTCCCGGATCTCCCTCCTCGTAGGTGCCGATAAACACGGGAACCCCGTAACGCTCCACCAATCGCGAGGCGACGATGCCGATCACCCCGTGATGCCAGTCGTCGCGCACCACCACCAACACGCGAGCGTCCCGCCAATTGATGGGCGTGGTTTCCACGAGTTCGATCGCTTCCCGTTCGATTCTCTCGCACAATTCCTGACGGGTGCGGTTGACCTCCTCGCACCGCATCGCCATTTCTACCGCGGTTCCCGCGTCGTCGGTGGTGAGGAGTTCGATCACCGTCCCCGGATCGCCGATGCGGCCGATGGCGTTGATTCTCGGCCCCAGTTTAAAGCCGATATCGTCCGGTTTCAGTTGTTTTTGTGCGTCGCTCACCCCGGACATCTGGATGAGAGCCTGTACCCCCGCGAGTCGCGAGCGCGGTAATCGTCGCAATCCCCGTTTCAGCCAGCGACGGTTCACCCCGACTAACGGCGCGAGATCGGCGATCGTGCCGAGGGTGAATAATTCGAGCAAACTTTCCGTTAATCCCTGTAATTTTCCTAATTCCCGCGCCGTACTCACCGCGAGGATGTAGGCCACGCCCACGCCGGCTAATCCGTGATAGGGGGAGGATTCCGGTAATAATTTGGGGTTGAGGATCGCGTCCGCGGGGGGGAGGGTTTCGGGGATGTCGTGGTGATCGGTGACGATGACGCTTAAACCTAGCTCGACGGCGAGGGCGATCGGTTCGAGGGCGGAGATGCCGTTATCGACGGTGAGAATCAATCCGATGCCGGATTCGGCGAATTCTTTGACGATGCGATTGTTGATGCCGTATCCCTCCTTCATGCGGCTGGGGATGGCGTGATACACTTCCGCGTCGAGGTGACGGAGAGCGCGCAGGAGTAGGGCCGTACTGGTCATCCCGTCCGCGTCGTAGTCGCCGCAGATGGCGATACTGTCGCCCGATCGAATGGTTTCGACCAATAAATCGACACTTTTCGCGAGATCGGGGAATTCTTCGAGCGGGGAGGGGAGGGGGTGGGATTCGGGATCGATGTGGAGTTTGGCGAGTTCGGGGGTGGTGATGCCGCGATTGATGAGTACGGTGGCGAGAAGGGGGGGGAATCCGGTCTCTTGCGCCAGTCGATCGACCCGATCGGCCTCGACTTCGGCGATCCGCCAGCGTTGGAGGGGATAACGGTAGGGCATGGGGAAACGGCGATCGATAGGCCGTTCATTGTACCGGAACTCGATCGGGGTGGGGAAAAACAAAACCTTACCGTCTCACAAAGTTAATGGTTACATCAATATTTCCCGTAATTCCCTTGAGCGCTCGCTGTAGTTCATCGATTCTCTGTTGGGGAACGGCACCGCGCACGAATACCGTATAAACGACCGGCGTTGTTCTCGGAAAATTTCGGAGAAGGTTCTCGATCGTGCCGGGGATCTGCATGATTTTATGAGATTCCGCGCTCTTGGTTTCCTTCATACTCATCGTGGCATCGAGGGTAAATTCTAACGGTTCGATTTGGTCGGGAGTGATTAACAGAGCGTCGGGATGTCGTTTCAGTCCCCGTAATCTCAAGTCACCTCCTTTAACCTCGACACGAGGTTCTTCTTTATCCCTTTGTTTGGGGTCTCCCGAGAGAGTGCCGAATAGACGGGGAGTGGACGGGAGCAGTAGCCCGGAGGGACTCGCGGTAAAGCCGTCGGGAGCCTCGAATGTCACGATCCCGCCTTTTTCTTTGGCAGTAAATTTCGCGTTCGGTTCAACCGGTAGCCCGGTTACTCCGGCGATCGCTTTCGTTGTATCTAACTCGAAATGTGCCGGGGAAGTCTGGGCGGTTTTCTGTTTGGGAACGGTGGGAATCGAACTAGCCCGCGGCGTTTTGGTCGAGATAACGGCGATCGTGACCGAACCTTGATCGGCTTCTTTTTCTACCTTGCTACTGTCATCTTTTACCGGGATAGAATGAATCTCGCCGTGAACGTGACTGGTTTCCTTCGTCTCGCTTTTCGCGTCCGTAACTAGCTCGAAAATGGTGATCTTGTATTTCGATTTGATCGCCGGGAGTTTTTTCTTGACCTGTTCGGCGGAAAGTTTTTTGTCATCTAAAAGGGTTCGCGCTTCGGCGATACCTTTGGCGAGATCGACTTTCTTCTGTTCCTGGGTGCGTTCTTCCGGTTTATCCTTTTTCCCGAAGAATTTGGCGAAGAGTTTTTTCGCGGTCGTGACGATCCAGTTTACTAACCAATCGATCGCCTTACCGAAGGGGGCGCGTACTTTCTCGAAGACTCCCAGGATCTTCGCGGCCACATTCCCCAATCCCGCGAAACCGGCGAGGAAACTAATGGCCAGCGAGAGCAATCCGGCGAGGGTCGATTCCACGCGTTTCGCGGCGGCGCCGATGACTCCCTGGGCGATCGAGACGATCGAGGCGATAAAACCGGACACGACCGCGGCGATCTTCGAGAGTTTCTGTACGAAAACCATTACCGTGTCATAGATGGAGAGGATCGCCGAAATAAAGCCCGCGCCGGGGATAAACATGGCCACCAGCTTGGGAATCGCCTTTTTCACCACCATATCGACCACGAAATCGGTAATCCCGCCGATCACCATATCCTTGAGATTGCCCAGTTGTTCCTTGATCTTGTCCCACGCGGCCGCCGGCCCTTGAGTCACGAGCGCTACCACGATATCGAAACCGGTTTCCATCGCTTTCACCGCGGTTTCGCCGACCACTTTCACCAGTTTCGCGCGGATATTCGCCCAGGTGAGTCCTAACACGGATAGGGCGAATTTGGCGATCTCGACGAGGGAGAAAGATTTCGGGATATAGACACCCGGCATCGCGCCGAGAAGCCAATCGAGTAACCCGGCTTTCAGGTGAGTGCCGATGTTGTCGGCGAAGTTGAGAAAGCCCAGTTTCGCCGCTTTGACGAGATTTCCGACGAAAGGTAGCGGATTTTTGAGAATGCTTCGTAGGGCGGCTCCGGTTCGCTTGACGTGAGCGAACGCGCCTGGACTCACCACGTCAAAGATAATTTCTAACAGGTTCCAGACGGCGTTACCGGCCCATCGCGCGAATTGACTGACGAACCCGCCGAAAACCTTGACTAATTTGCCGAAAGCGCGGGGAACGAGGATAATATCCGCGATTTCGAGCGCTTGTAGGGCGGCGATAAAGAGTCCTGGAATCTGACGGACGAAGGAAACGACGGAGGCGATCGCTCCCTTAAACCAAGCGGTCGCCCTCGCTACCCCGTTGGCTTTCTTGAGGTTGTTCCAGATCTCTTCCTGTCCGATTAGCTTCATGAAACCGCCGATTAATAGATCGGGGTTGAAGGGGACGGGATCGCCGGTGACGGGATCTTCGCCGAGGACGACTTTTAGGAGATCGTAGCCGGCTGTACCTTCGGCCAGTTTCGCGAGCGGACGGACGATCGCTTCTTTAATAAACTTGAGAATGCCGGTGACGAGACCTTTGGCGAAACTGATAATTCGATCGATCGGTTCGGTAAAGATACTTTTCGCGCGATTCCAAACGCCACCGAGGTCGAAAATATCTTTCCAACTGAGGGAATCGAGGAACGCGGTGATCGCCTGTTTGATGGAACTTCCCACCAGACCGAGGGTTTTGATCTGTTGTTCGACCCATTTGCCGACTTTTTCAAAGACCCCGTGATTATCGAGGGCCTGTACGATGAGACCGCCACCGGGGAGGAATTCCACCAACGCGCGCAGGATATTGGCGGCGCTTCGATCGACGGAACTCATATTAATGGGATTCACGCCGAGAATAATAGTAAACATCCGGAAACCGGGGATTAAATTCGCTTTATCGGCGAAATAATCGAGCGCGTCGCTGAGTCCGAGACGTTGTACCTGTACGGGGGCCTGTCGTGTTACCGAAACATCCTCGCTCCGTTGGATCGCCGCTCCCTGTTGGATAGTATGGGTTAATTCGTGGGCGATCAGTTCCTTGCCCTCGGGATGTTCCGGCTGAAATTGATTTTTTCCGAAGAAAATCTGATTGCCGACGGTAAAGGCGCGCGCGTTTAACTGTCGGTTCAATTTCGCCGATTTATCGCCGGTATGTACCTTAACATCGCTAAAATTGGCATTAAATCGCGGTTCCATGAAACGGCGCACGCTGAGGGGTAGAGGCGCGCCGGTGGTCATGCTATTGGCGATATCCGCGGATACGTTGGCGGCGATGTTGGGCTGGCCTTCTATCTTACGGTGGATTTTTTCCGCGGGAAATCGATCGATGTAGGGCGATCGGAATTTCGGCTGTATTTTTTGATCCTTCTCTGCCGACCCGATCTGCCGGAATACGCTACCTTCTGGGGTTTTCACGTAGGCGATCGATCCCGTGGGAATCGCCATCCGCATGATTTTCTTCGCGGTTCGATCGGCCTCTCTCTCCGCGGGATCGCCGGGGGAGGAGACTTTCATCGAGGACGGCTGTATCGTTCCCCTCGCGGTCGCGCGCGATACGGTCGCGGCGGGTTTGGCCACGATCGCGGGACGGTTAACGGTTTTCTGGCGAGAGGTTTCCATGATTTAGGAGTCAGGAGTCAGGAGTCAGGAGTCAGGAGGGAAGAGGGAGGCAGGAGTCAGGAGTCAGGAGGGAAGAGGGAGGCAGGAGGCAGGAGGCAGGAGGCAGGAGGCAGGAGGCAGGAGGCAGGAGGCAGGAGGTAGGAGGCAGGAGGCAGGAGGCAGGAGGTGAGGGAGATGACAATTAAAAATCCCCTTTTCCCTTTCCCCTTTTCCCGAAACCCTATCCTTTCCCTTCCTTGAGGAGTTCGCGGCGGATTCCTTCTTCTAGGTCGTCTAGTAAAATTAGGCTTTCTTGGCGGCTTAAGGCTTTTAACGAGGCGTAACGGACTACATTCACGATCGTACCTCCGGAGAGTTCGTATTTTTCGGCGATTCGGGCGAGATCGACGGTTTCCTCTAGGGTGGATTTGGGGGAAAAGGCTTCTTTCCAGAGACGGAATCGTTCCGGGGCTTTGGGCATGGGAAAATGGACGATCGACTGGAAACGACGCAGGAAAGCTTCGTCGATATTCGCTTTCAGGTTCGACGCGAGAATGACAACGCCGTTAAATTCCTCCAAACGTTGCAAGAGAAAGCTAATTTCCTGATTGGCGTAGCGATCGTGGGAATCCTCTACTTTCGTCCGCTTCCCGAAGAGCGCGTCCGCTTCGTCGAAAAAGAGAATCCAGCGTTGATTTTCCGCGGTATCGAAGATTTTGGCGAGGTTTTTTTCCGTTTCGCCGATATATTTGGAGACGATCAGGCTTAAATCGATTTTATACACGTCCCGATCGCAGTATTTACCCAGTAAACAGGCGGAAAAGGTTTTTCCCGTCCCCGGCGGCCCGTAAAATAGGCTGGTAAATCCGGGACGCAGGCGATCGAACATTCCCCAATCGTGTAAAAGCGTGTCCCCGTACAAGATCCAGTGTTTGATCTCCTCTAGCTGTTCGAGGGTGGAGAACGGGAGTACCAACTGTTGCCAATCGAGTCGCGTCTCGATCGCCCGCGCGGGAAATTCTCGGTTAAAGTGCGGTTTTCGGACGGTTCCGGTGGTTAATCGGTCGAGAACCTCGCGGGAGAGGGTTAAGGTGCCGCTTAATAATGGTTCGTTCGGCGCGGTGGGGGAGAGAGAGAGAATATCGTGACGGGAGAAGGTTCGATCGCTATCAAATAGCTGGATAGCTTGAAAACGCGCCGCGAGATCGTCCCCGGCGACTAAAAACGCGACGGTTTCGCCGGTGGGAATAAATCCCCCGTGCGTTGCGCCCTGCATACCGCCGAATTCGGTAAATCCCCGCTCGATGGCCTCGTTTTTCGTCCAGAGGATATCGAGTAACTGGGGACGGACGTGGGGAATCAGCGCGAGGATGACCGCGAGACGTTCTTCTAGAGAAAAGGCGTATTGTTGGAGAAATCGGGCGTATTCGGAATCCTGTAAATCGGGAGGGGGAATTTCCCGGATCGAGGCGATCGATTTCCCGTCGGTTTCGGTGTGAAAATACAGCCTCAGCCGCGCGTCGAGAACTTCCGCGAACCAGGTGAGTTCGCGTTCGAGATCGGTCGCGTTATCGGTTAAAAGGTCTGCCATTCGGTGTATAGGGGGGATTTCATCCGGGGAAGTTTGATAATGCCGATACTCCAGGGGAGATGTTGCAGGAGGAGATCGAAAGCGCGGGGTTCGATTTGTAGTAGCCAACCGTTTTCGGTTTTCCGCAATAGTCCGGGACGCTGAAGGAAGGAGGAACGTAATCCCTCGATCGATGTATTCTTGAGAACGTTCCAGTAGTGGATCGCCGAGTGCAGGACGGTTTCGGCCTCGGATCGATCGATCTCTCGTAACGTTCCCGCGGCCGAGAAAAGCGGGGTTTCCGGTTCCAATCCCAGGAGGATTTTTATCAGGCCGAGTTCGTATTCGTGCAGATCCTCCCGGCCGGTGGCGAGGAAATACAAGAGCGTTGCGGCCCGATCGCGATGCCCTATCCCGTCGGGTTCGGTAATTCCTGCCGCATCGAAAAGTGTCGTTAGGAAGGGATGGAGCAAGATTAACCCGGTATGGAAGACGGAAAGGGGAAATTTCGTTTCGGTCGCGGGAATTTCGGGAGGGAAAGGGCTGTCTCGATCGAGCGCTCCGATCTCTCGATCGAGGGTTCTATTTTCATTCGAGGGCGATATTTGAGGTGAAATAGTATTTTCGTGGCTTAACGGTTGTATTTCCTGGGTTTCTAGGGGATTATTGGAGAGGGAAGCGGTGGGGTTCGAGCGATCGGAGAGCCAGCGCGCGACGGGGACGGGAAGATAGGTTCGGAACGCGGGGAGATCGATCCCGGTTTTCGATAGGGATCGATCGATCGCGGTGTCGAGATCCGGGGACGGGAGGGAGTTCGATCGCGAGGCTAACGCGACGATCTCGGCGATGAGATGGATTCGATCGGGATTATTTAGGGGAATCGTGGGGGAATCGAGAATAAATTGAATTAATTGCAGAATTATCGCTTTTTCCAGTTTGAAAAATCGCTCGGCTAGGGTTTCGAGGAGGGGGACGATTTCCGTTTCCGGGAGAAGTTGGAACCAGCGGAAGTAAAAAGCGGGCGCGGGCGGGAGCGAAGCGCTGCTGCAAGCAGATCGGGTTTCGAGCGCGTTCAGCAGGGACGATCGTTCCTGTTGGCAGGTTTCCCGCAATTCGATCGAGATTTCCGATGCGGACTCGCTCGCTACTTGCCAGGGGATCGATCCCGTCCGGAGGTAGTGCAGTAAAATCTCGAACCGGTTTTGTCGCGCGGTGATCTCGCGGGCGATCCCGTTGGCTGTCGAGGTCGGTAATGAGGCTCGATCGAGCGATCGCAGTTGTTCGCGTAACTGTCGGTAGAGGATTTCGGGGAGGATTGCCAGTAAATCGCCATCCGCGGGAATTTGTAGGCGAAATTCTAGCTTGGGGATGTGAAGGGTTCGATCGTCGTTACCGATTTCCTCGAACGCGCGATCGAGGACGGGAAGGAAAATTTCTTGCCAGCGATCGTGTAAATTTTTACGAAGGGTAAACGCTCCCGTTCGATCGCCGGTTGCGATCGTACAGCGCAGTTTACGAATTCGATGGGTTCGATCGGGCATTTTGGGGATGGGGGGATGGGGAAGGTGAGGGAGATGGGGGAGGTGAGGGAGATGGGGAAGGTGAGGGAGATGGGGGAGATGGAGTGACCGTATTATCTCCTCCTGCCTCCTGACTCCTGACTCCTGCCTCCTGCCTCCCCTTTATCGATTTATCAGGTTGCCGATGATGGTTTTTATTCCCGCGCTGGTGGTGCGTTTTTGGAGGTTGTTTAATTCGGTTTGGAGGTTGCGGTAGGCTTGTCCCTCGCGCGATAGATTTCCGAGGCTGTTGGAAATATCGAGTACCGCGCGGAATCCCTCACTTCCGGAGGAAACATCGACGTTCGATCGAGCGATGTAATCGGTGGTTTTTTGAATCGATGTCGCTAGTTCCGTTTCCGCTTGTCGCACTTTTTCCGTGATTGCCTGACGCTCGACATCGGTTAAAGTCGGTCTGCCGAGTTGTTGTTTTTGATAGGCGAGTTTTTCCTGATTGAGAGACACTTCTCGCATCTGAAATCCTAGCTCTGGATTCGTGTATTGGAAAGCGATTTTCGGTTCTATCTGGCTGAAAATACCGATGGTTGAACTCACGTAATCCTTATAGATCTCCATGTATTTCTGTTGTTGATCGATCGGTCGGGTGAATACCGGTTCAAAGGTGAAATCATATAAACGCTGATTGAATTCCGGTTCTTTTAGGAAATCGGTCAATCCTTTTTTCACGGAAGGTAGAATTCGGATACCTCGATCGATCACGAAATCCGATCGGATCGGTGGTTTCGTCAGCGGTGGTTCATCGGGTACTTCTTCCCCTTGATCTTCCCAATAGTAGGACAACATAAAATCGGCGACGACGGTATTCGCGCTATCGTGAACTAACACGAAAGTTCCTCCCCGCGTCACACCAGCCGAATGTTCTACCCCCGGATGCTCGGTGATAAATTTCGTGAACAATAATTTTTCATCTGCCGCGTCTTCTTTCCTTTGGATAATCGCGTCGAGCCAATCCAGCCATTGTAGACGACTGTTGCCGATGATAGAGTCAAAAGGGGTGGTGAATTCTGTTTTCACCACATCGCCGATATTGTATTTAAATTCACTCGCGGCCGTCACCGTTTGCGAGACATCGGCTAACCAAGTTTTATCGGCACTATATGCCGTGTAACCGCGATTTAATTTCGTTGCGGCGGAGCTTGCTTTTGCTTTAACAATATCGTTGCGTTGTTCCGCGTCTCGCTTGAAGTCAGTCGCTTTACTTTCTCCCGTGACTTTTCCATCGACTTCTAGTTTAAATTTATCGCTAAATCGGACTACTTCATTCAGTTGATGGTAGGCATCCTGTCGCCATAGATAATGTAGGCGATGGAGATCGCTATAGCGAGTCCCCGGACGTTTGATGACTTTCGTTTTGTCGATTCCGAGCAAAACCGATCGAACGGTAAAGGGCAAATTTTTCGCAATAATTTCATTCTGTAAAGTTTGCAAAACGATATTGACATCTTTGCCGATATGTCCTTCGATTCGGAACAAAGAAAAACGACCGATCGATACAGCGAGAGGATTGGCGGCCGCACCAACCGCTCCGTAATTCGACGCTTGATACCCGTAATTTCGATTGGCCGTCCCGCGTTGACTCAGGGAATAATTCCAATATTGATGGATCGGGTTTGTCGAGTTTATAAGATAGTAATAGGGAATCGATCGCTCTTCTAACGGATGGTCTTCCGATAGACTGGGAGTAATGCGAATTGGCGCGGAAACGGGAGGGACTTGGAAAGTTTGAATGAGGGTATCCAGTTTGCGGGCGAGAAATTTGATATGATTGAACGAGTCGGTATTTTGACTAACCGCGGGAGACGGGTAAAAGGGGGTACGATTGTTATTCGGATCGGTAGTGTTGACGACATCCCCTAATAATAAGTGTTTGGGAAACCAGTTCAGATCGGGACAGCATAGGGTCGTATTCCCGAATAATAACTCTCGAAATTCTTGATAGGTCTCGATAACATCTTTGAGAAAACCGTAATAGTATTGAATGCCCAAGGTTGTATTCGTAAAAGTACCGAGTATACTCGTGAGTTTGGTTGTCCAGGCATTACTCGGATTCGAGGGGAAAACATCACCGAGAAACGCGGAACAGTTAGGATAAATTTTCGATAAGGCGGCTATTAATTTGTTGTGGAGGGTAGTGCAGACAGTACGGTACGTTTGAGCGAGTTCATTAATAGAAATAAAATTGTTAGAGATGAACGGTCGATCGATCGCGATTTCATCAAGGTTTTTATAGGCGGAATCTGGAGTCGGTATCGTCGGTTTTAGAAGGGAGTTGAGCGAGCTTTTTTCGATCAATAATATTTTCGGTGTTTCCTGGCAATCTTTGCCTAGATTATCACAATCGGTTCCCGTACAGAGATCGGGATCGTTAATATAACTTTCCACGAACGCGACCGCGACCATATTTTTTAAATCTTTATTAGTTCGCGCGGTAAATTCATTTAAGAAAGCGATCGAAAGTCGATCGTCTTTCGCTTCCTGACGGATTAACTCGTAAACGGGAACGGGAACTACATCGCCGTTAATATTTTCCCCTTGGTAAAATGGGGCGTATTTGGGATAGGATTTATCGTATTGTAGATAGCGATCGAACCGTGTATCGGTGTTATAATAGAATAGGTCGCCATCGGTGGTAATCCCGATTCCTTTCGTCACGAGAACTTTGTTATTTTCTAGAGAAACTCGCAAGCCAGCGATCGTCCCCACCCCTAATAAATAGACTCGGGTTAAACGGTTTTGGTCGTTTAAATAGTTCGTGACACTATTGAGTTGACTTTCGGTGAGAACCTGATCTTTTTCAAAGATGCTGTAATCGGTGGTGATTTCTTGGAGAGTTCTAAAAATGTCTGTCATGGTGGATCGTCCTAGAGAATCGAGAGAAGAGGGTTACAGATTAGCTTTCAATGCTTTTCTCACTACCGAGAATGGTTTGTCCGAGGATAAACTTCGCTTGATTTTCCTCGCTGTCGCACTCGTGCAGTTTTCGAGGAGGATAAACGTTTTTAACGGCAAAGAGTTTTTCAATAAATTTCTGGAGTTTTTCGGTTCGATCGCCGGTATCCACCTCCGCTTTTAGGTAAATCCACTCTCGGTATAATTTCTCGAATTCCGCCATATTTTCCTGGTCGATCCAGCAGATTTTCGGTAGGATATGCGCGGGGGTTTCCTCGCGGATCACTTCCTCTACAAACTGTCGGAAGTGCGAGTTACGGAAGCGATCGCTATATGCGGGAAGAACGATCGAGAGACGGTAGGAATAGGGATCGGCCTCGGCACAATCGGTACAATTCGGGTTAGGACAGATCGGCAAAAACGGGTCGTCTTTTTCTTCCGGAAGGAGTAAAATATGCTCGATCGCGTACATTCCCTCGCCCCCGTCGCTTAAATTCCGTCGTCGAAAATCGCGAATTCCTAGCAGTTTCGCCAATCGTTTCTCGAAACCGGACACGTTTTCATCATCCCAGAAATCGTTATCTTCCGTGAGGCTATAGGTATACGCTAACCCGCGTTCTCGGCTAATCGTCGGATAAGTGCTTAAAAACTCACACTTAAGACGGATGATATTTTCGGGGCTTTCCTCGAACGCGGAATAGAGAATATTGGCGAGATCGGTGAATCGGGACGAGAAACGGGCGATCAGATGATCGAGAAAGCGATTCCGTCGATCGAATTTCGTTTCTTCCTCGCGCTGGTTACTGGCATTTTGTAGGTTATCGATGACATCATTTCCCGCGTAGATGCGTTGGTAATCGGCGAAAGAAGTCACCAGCGAGGAATAATAGGTTCGCCGGAGATCCGGATCGATCGAGAACAGTTCTTTCACCCTTACCAGTTGCGCGAGATAGTTCGCCAGAATCTGATCGAAAAACAAGAGATAGGCTTTTAATTGATAGGCTAACGCTTTACGTCGATCGTCGGCCGCGCTTCCTAAACCGGCGGGACTTAGCCCGTAAATCTCGGGAAAATGGTTTTGTAAGGAATAATAAGTATCGATCGCTCGATCGGTTCCCAACGGGATCGGTAGATCGTTCGGGGAATCCGTCGCGGGGGAATTGTTGGTGGTTTCCCCCTCGAAAGTTCCCGGAACTACGGGCATATTTCGTTTATAAAAAACCAAACGAGACGCGGTAACATTCAAGCGAGCTTGTTTTCCCCCATCGATGGGAATCACCCATTTATTCTCTAGGGAAATATTCTGTCCTTCCGGGTTGATGACGATATCCCGAACCGCTTGTACTCCCTCGATATCCATCAAAATACTGATAATATCGGAAAGACGAATTTCTGTCCGTAGATCCGCTTTTTTTAATTCTCCGTCATCGATAAAACCGTTTTCTAGCGCCGGGCCGTCGAAAATCTCGTCCACGGTGTAGGGAGTGCCGTCGAATTTTGTTCGATCGAGCATTTCCCCGAGGCTATAAAAGCGGACGCTCGGGGCTAAATATTCCTGTATTTGTTCGAGTAGAATCGCTTGTACTTTCGTCACGTTCGCGTCGGAGGTGAGTTCGATTTCCGCGCACAGTTGAAAGTCTTGAGTTTCGACCGCCGTGAATGCTACAAAATCCTCGCAGAGATTCCGATTTATCTGTAGTTTTTGCCGCGCGAACCCGAGGATTTTTTTTCGGGTATCTTCCGCTTCGATATCTCGATCGAACTCGATTTTAATATCGTATAATCCCGCGATATTTACGGGAACGATTCCCTTCCCTCCCGGATCTTCCCGTAACACTTTTCCCTTTTCCATATCCGCGTAATAAGTTAGGCCGTGCGGATACAACCAAGCGTTTTTAATCCCCTCGATGTCGATGAGAATTTTTCGGTAATCCAAGAGAGTCAGCGCGCGGTTAGGTAGGATCTCCCGCGCGGTGAATAAACACTGTTGAATTCCGTCGGTTTCCCCGTGGTAACTCGCTAGTAAATCCTCGATCGGCAGAGAGGTTCGGTAACTTAAATCGGTCAGCGCGTAGGATAATATCTCTAGGATCGTGATGCCCGGATCGTGAACGTTATAATCCGTCCAGATCCGGCTAGATAATCGCTGGATATACTGTAATCCGATCTCGTATAATCGCTGACGATCCATCGGCAACGGTCGAGATTGTTTTTTAGGAATCGTGAGTTGGGACAGCATTTTTCCTAGCCGATGGGATTAATGAGATGGGTGGAATCGGAAACGAGAATCGTTGCGGGGGTTCGGGGTCGCACCTCGTTACTGTCAGTATAATCGGGAATTTCTCCCGTGAAGCTATACATTTTAAAATCTGTAACATAATCGACATAAGTTAAATCTTCGACGAAATCGAGCAAGACGGATTTATAGATTTTCCCCCCGAAGGAAATCTCTCGATCGATGTCGTAAGCCCAAGGCGATAGAAATTGAATAATTTCTCGCTCTAATAGCGTTTTATAAAAGTTAAATTCGTACTCGGGATAGAATCGAACTTTAAAATCTAGTTTGATTTTTTGATAGGTGGGATTTTTGACCTTAATTTTTACCTGCATCCCCGCACGATCGACAACGTGTTCCGTGATTCGATCGAGCGTATTCGCGTCCACTTTCGGCGCGAGGGGATCGATCGCGTTTTTATTTCTCAGATCGGGAATCACCACGATCAACACGTTCCCCGGAGATAACCAAGAATTTTCCGTCGCGTGGGGAATACATTTTACTTTGTGAATTTTCGGGAAAGCTTCCAGAATAATTCGCTCGTAATCCCAAGGAGTAATACAGCGATTTTTATGGCGTAATCTTTCGGAAACACGGGTATAAAAAGCGATATCGGTTTCTACGGGAGTTCCCCCGAAAGAAGCGTAGGGTTGTTTTACTGTTTTGATCGCCGAGATCCCGTCCTGAAAGCGGGTAATTTTTCCCGGTTCCAAGGCTGTTTGTAAATGTTCGGGATCGTTACCTCGATCGATAAATCGGGCCTCGATCGCGTTAGCTACCACGTCAATGAATTGACAAACGGCGTTACTATTATTAGAGATCGAGACTTTTATCCAGATAAGATCGCTCGGTAAAACCGTGTTTTCTTTCGTGGCCGAGAGGGGAATGACGAACTGAATGATACCGCTGGTGAGCAGTTGATTGGTAGTGTCGAGAATCACCTCGGATCGATCGAGCGGTTGCCAATAGTTATCACATAAAACGAACCAAGAAAGATTTTCCGACACTACATCTGGGTTCGCACTTCCCTCCGCTACCTGAAACAACACGCTAACACTATCCCCCGCGTGTAACGCGTCGAAACCGATTAACATTTCTCCCGCGTGGGTGTATTTCGGTAGAAGGGAAATGTTCGGCGAGATCCCCGCTTTAATTCGCATTTCTAGCTGTTGTCTTTGGTAGCCGTGTTCCCGCGTGACCCCGAAGTAACTGACGTGGAAAAAATCGAGATCGGGATTGACAAAATCGGCGAGATCGAGGGAGGATATTTTTACCCGATCGCATCTCGCTTTATAGGCGAGGGTAACGCTCTCGATCGCCGGAATATAAGGTTCATTCAAGATCACGAGCGTGTCGGTTTTTCCCGCGCCGTATTTCATCACGTTCTCGATGTATTTCTTCCGGTAGGTTTCCTGAAGAAAATCTCGATCGAGCGAAAACACCAGCGCTCTCGGTGTCGTTTCGGTCATCTCGCTCTGATAGGACGCGAGAGCGGGATTTTGTAGGATTAAATTTCGGGCGGTTTCCCGCGCCCACGCGCTAGTCATCGCGCTCAAAACGTGAACTTTCATCCCCTCACTAACTTTCGGCGAGACAGACGGACTACTCGCCATAAAGGTCAGCGTTTGATTAACCGTGGCATTATTAGAATTAAACAGCGGTTTGCTCCCGGTATACGCCCAACTTCCGCCGTCTTGAAAGGTGATATTCGTGGTAAACGAGGAGTTCGTGATATTCGATACCCCGTAATGTTGATAGTGCGTGTTAAAATTGGTCGGCGTATCTTTCCAGTCGATCGTGATAGAAACTTCCGAGAGTTTTTTCGCGAACGCTTCCGGATAGTCGATCGAGAAACGGGAACCTCTCGTCGGCCGCGGGCCGAAAGGAAGAAAGGCTTTTTTCGGATCGATCGCTCCCCCGTCCCCGTTTAGATTTAAAGAAGCGATCCCCGACACCTCGACGGCAACGCTGGCGGCTTCTACCGTTACATTATCGAAATCGAGATAGCCGAGAACGTTATTACCCGCGCGGATGAGAATCTGCACGATCGGGCCGCGAACATCGTAGGAATAGCCGTGAATCTCGCGATTATAGTCCACGATCGCCGGTTCGCTCGCCGCCACGGTAAAATCGAAGGTCAGAACGTTATTAGAGCCGATTTTCGGGGAAACGGTGCGGGATAACCAGCTTTTTTCGGCGGTAATATACACGTCGAAGGCATTTTGTAGGGATTGGTTATTGATCCTCGCGAAATCGACTCCCTGCAATTCTAGGGAAACGATCACTTTTCGCGTCCCCTCGCGCATTCGCAGGACGGGAGAGGCGATCGAGAAACCCACCTCGGCGATCGGCAGATCTTTATGACCGAATCCCGACCATTTCGGCTCGTTTTCCGGTAATTTCCCGCCCAATCCGTCCGAGGACTTGGCGATCGGCGCGCGACGGATCGTTCCCCGTCCGGATCGATCGAGAAAGATCGAGCGGATATCCACGACGCTCGCGGCATTAATCACGGTTTCCCGCGTCGGAGCGTAGAGTAATTCTCTATCGATCGGGTCTTTTCCCGCCGAAAAGAGGTTTTCCGGTAATATCCGCACCGGGGCGACGTTTTTTTTCAGTTCGAGGAGAACATGAACCCGATCGGCGATCGCCGTTTTTTTCCGGTTCCGCAGGACATCCCGATAATAAAAATCGAGATGGCGCGCGGTGATTTTATTGATCTCGCTCTGTGGCTGTTTGTAAAGCTCTAGAAAGGTCAGAAATAAAGCGAGATGCGGCGGAATATCGGCTTTTTCACCCTGTAATAGCTCTTCGGGAATGATGTCCTCGCCAAAAAAGGTACTCCAGTCCCCCGACGGGGTGACTGGATTATCGCGGTAGAAATGGACGGATTCGGCCAGCGATCGGGCGATTTCGAGCAGATCCGCGCTCGTCCGCTCGTCGATATCGGCGAAACCCGCTCCCAACTCCCGAGGGAATCGCTCGCGCTGGCTCTGCCCGAGTTGAAAAATTAGTTTGCCGATGATGTCTTGTTCTGACATACTAGATTTTTTTGAAAAAGTAAAGTATTTGTATCAAAAAATAATTCTCGATTTTCTCGAAAAAAATAACCTAATTTCGCCTCCTACCCCCATCTTCCCCCTCCTTATCCTCCTGCCTCCTGCCTCCTGCCTCCTGCCTCCTCATAAATAGCCTCCTACGACATTTTTGACCTCGTTACTGTCGGTGGTACTGAAGGGATAAACGAGGTTGTAGCGCGAGTTCGTCGCCTGAATTTTGTATTCCAGTATCAGGGCGAGTCGTCCCTCGTTCTGTGCCGAGGTGTCTAAATCGAGCGACAGTAGATCGATGCGGGGTTCGTAGATGGCGATCGCCACGCGGACTCGATCGAGCAAAGCCGTTTTTTCGGTCGTACCGATCAGATCGAAAACGAGTTCTCGCGTATCGAGTCCGTATTTGGGATTGAGAAAACGTTCGCCGAACGCCGTCCCGAAAAGGATTCGCAAGCTAGATTCGATATCGCGTTCATCGGAAATCATCACCACTTTTCCCGTCTCCTGGATAAATTCGGGGGGAAAACTCCAGCCGGTGCCGAGAAAGGACGTGTAGGTTAGGTCGGACATGGCGATCGCTCCTCCTTTAGTTAATCATTACGGTCGGTTCGCCCACGGCCGCCATCGCCCCGCAGATACAGGCATCGGTCGTCCTCAGCGCCGGTCTCCCGCCGATCAGTACCTTCGCGCTACCGGCGGGAAAAATACTCGCGGTCGGTTGATGTCCACTGGGAGGCAACGCGCAAAGATGACTATCACCGACCACGGCCGCGGGTTTGCCGCCGATCAGGACGTTGCTAACTCCGGGCCCGACGATCGTTCCCCCGTGATTACTGATATCGCCGACTCTAACCGCTGGTGGCATAGTTCTCGATTCTCCTAGTGAATTGATATCGCTCGCGGGGATGGGGAGATGGGGGAGTTTTTGGGGGGGAAAGGGGAAGGGGAAAAGGGAAAAGACTACTTTTAAGCCCTTCACCTTTACCCTTTCTTTGCCCGACACCCTCCTAATTAATCTGCACCAAACTCCCTTTCACATTCGTGATGGCGGTACTGGAAAGTTCCGCGCCGGCGTTACCGGTCAAAGTGAGTTGGTTGCCGGCTTTAATCGTGATCGAGTCGGAGGATTCAAAGGTAACGGAGGTCGCGACTTTTAGGACGATCGCCTTATTACTCTGAATCTGGATTCCGTCGGAATTCATCACAATTTTGTTACCGTTTTGATCTTCTAGGCGAAGTTCTTTTTTCTCCTCGTTCAAGTTAAGTTTATTGCCCGCGGGAGTTTCTAATCGAATCGTTTTTTTCTCGTCATCGAAAAAAAATTGCATTTTCGATCGACTTTGATAACCCTTCCGGTGATTTTTATCGGAACCGGTTAGCGGCGGTGCTTTCGCACTGCTGTGCAACATTCCCAGAATTACCGCCTGTCGGGGATCGTCGTTGAAAAACCCTAACACCACCTCGTCACCTATCTCCGGACGGAAAAAGAAACCGCGACCGTTTCCCGCGTCCACAGAAGCCACCCGCGCCCAGGTTCCCTCTTCCCCTTCATTGACGAGGGGCATTTTCACCCGTACCCGGTGTTCCCCGTCCGGATCTTCATTGCTGACCACGATACCGATCTGTAAACCGTTAATCCCCGGCAGAAGGGCGGCCGCGGGGGGCGCGGTAATGTCGCGTTCCGCCGATAGCCATTGATTCCCGGTTCCGAATTGGATATGCGTTTTCCAGCCACCGACGAGGTTGGCTTCGTGACGGACCCCGGTGACGAACACGTTCCCGTTATAGCGATCGCCGACCCCGCTTAATTTGACCAGATCGCCGGGGTTTACCGTGGCGATTCCCTCGCATTTGATCCGCCCGTTGACCTTGCCCATTTTCGACTGTAGCCAGCGCGCGTCCGCCCAAGCTTGCGCCTCTTCCTCGCCGAGTGCCGGATGTTGGAGACGATAGAACGGTAAATCGGTCACTTTGGCCAGGTTTTTCCCGCTTAAATTCCCCGGCGCGTCGAGGTCGGGATCTTTCGCCTCCTTCTCGACCACGCTCTGCCTTCCCGCGTCCCAGGTGACACTTTTTACCCCGTTGTACTGGCAACGCGCGTCGATCTCCGCGTCCATTTCCAGGATTGTCGAGCCGTATTGCAGGGTACAGACGGGATTTCCGGTGAAATTCGGGGTTTTGACCTTCACCCGATCGTCATCGGTCAGGATAATTTTGCCGTTAACCTCGGCGCGGGAGAGGAGGAAATCCCACGCGGTCGAGTTATACTGCACTTGATGCGGGTGAATAACGTTCGTTTTGTCCACTTCCGCCTCGATGCCCGCTTTTTTGAAGATCTCCTCGATGATCTGGCTGTCGGAGCGATCGAAAAAGTAGGCGTTTTCCCGGCCGACGGTGAGTTTAAACGCGGCGTGACGGCACTCGACGATCAACTGTGACGCGCTATTCTGCCTCGTTTTCACCTCCTGCCGGATAATCATTCCCTTGAATAGCGAGACCGGATCGTTGAGCGCGCCGGCGAGAATTTCGATTTTTTGCCCCGGAATCAATCGATCGGAGTTACTGAGGGGAAACCCGCCCGCGGCCGCGGTTCCGTCGAGATACACGAGGCGAGCGCCGGCGATTTTATTGACCGATTTGATCACGGAAACCGATAGCAATTGGTACTCGCGTCCGATCGCCTCACCGTTGACTTTGACGGTGAATTCGCGATGTTCGGCGGAAATCGGTAAGGTTCTGGTTTCTGGCATCGCTATTTTTCCAGGGGGGGGAAGAAAATTTTGCTACCGGGAGCGAGTTTTTGGAAATTGTCGAGGCGGTTAGCGCGGGCGACATCGAGATAGTAGTCGGGGTCGCCGTAAATCTCGTAACAGAGACCGGGTAAGGTTTCCCCGGCTTTGACGAGATGGACGCGGGTGAGATCGGGCGATCGATCCCTCGCCATCGCCTGACGGGTTTTATCGTCGGAATTATCGGTAAAATTGGCGGTAATAATCGCCCGTAGGGGAATTCCGTCCGGTTGGAAGAGTTTATAGGCGATCGAGGCGCTTTTGAGAACACAGCGCTTGACCTGAAGGGTTCCCCACATCACTTTCAGATAATTCGGTCGGTGAATCTCGCCGTTATACCCCGTGACGCTTTGAAATTTAGCGATTTCTTCCTGTACGTCGATCTTGGTTCCGTTCGCACCGGTTCCGTCGAGAAAGAAGGTGAGGGAGAGATCGCCCGGTTTGGCCTTTTTAAAAGTCATCCGGCTATTGGTCGTCCCGGCCCCCTGCGCGCTGTCGTACTCGATCTCGTAGGAAAGGGTAATCTCGCTCGGATTGACGTAGGCCGAAAATTCCGCCTTCGGTTGTCCGGAATAGTCCGGCTTCTCGAACGCTTGAATTCGCAGTTTTTTCAGTTGCCCCCGATCGCTCATAACTTTAGCGCTCTTCCTTCTGTTTCAAGATTTCCAGCACCCGTTCGACGCATTCCTCGATAATGCTCTGTTTATCATCGGTCGCGTCCGGGGTCGAGGTCGCCCCCCCGGAGGCTTGATTGCTGACTTCCACGGAAATCACGACTTCATCGACTACGATCGGCATAATTTCAGGATTTAACGAGGGTAAAGTATTGATAGAACAGTTGTAGGCTCTCGATCACCACCGCGTTATTCGAGGCGTTAAAATCGCTGACCGCCCATTTAGTCGGGTACGCTTTTACCACGTTCCACGTCAACAGCGGTTGGTGTTCTTCATTGAGAAGCTTGATGAAAACATCCTTCGGCTGAATTTGATAATCCTCGATACACTGACGAACCCAGTCGATCACGGGAGAATTAATCAATAAACCGCGTTTAAGGACTAATTCCGGATATTTCGTGCGAGTGGGATACTTCTGGATAAAGCGGTTTTCCCCTCCCTCGGCGATTTCTTCCGTCCCCATCTCCACCGATAAACCGCCCACTTCGGTGAACCGGATATCGTTCTCGCCGGCGAGATCCTGCACCTCGACGGTAAAATGAAAGCCGACCGGCGGGTAATAGTTAGCCATTATTCCTCGGGAATAGAGATAGTAAGACCCTCGTGCGCGACTTCAATGGATTCGATCGCTATCTCGTTCCCCATCGCTTTTAACTGCGGCCCTTCTACCTTGACCGGAAAAGCGTTTTGCGCCGTCCAGGTCATCACCGGATTGTTATTTTCATCGCGCAAGCTGATAATAATATCCCGCCGTTCCACGGTGTTCATTTTCACGGTGGTTAACCATTTAAAGAAATCGTTATCCCCTTTAAAAACCCCGCGTTTCATGACGATATTATTGAACTTCCGCAAACCGGGCATTTTAATCGCCGAGAATTCTTTAAAAGAACCATCGCGATACTCGATCGCCTGATTTTCCTGCGTCAATCCGGTCACTTCGGTAAACCCGACGGAGAATTCCCCCCGCGAACTTCCCCCCCACGTTACCGTAAAATGAAACACGGGCAGGGGATACACTTTTCTAACATTTTCAGTCGGCATAATCGGCTCCTATTTTCGGGTAAGTTTTTAGACCGTAGGGTGGGTTAGTGAAGCGTAACCCACCAAGAAATAAGAGATAGGAGGATAGATTACCCCCTTTCCCCGTTCCCTCAAGAAGTTTGTAATTTGTGCGAGAACTTGAGAATAATAAACTCCGCGGGACGGACGACGGCCATACCGATTTCGACGTTCATGCGACCTTCGAGGATATCCTGAGAGGTCATGGTCGTACCGAGGC
Organism: Pannus brasiliensis CCIBt3594; assembly: GCF_036688125.1. NCBI lineage: Bacteria > Bacillati > Cyanobacteriota > Cyanophyceae > Chroococcales > Microcystaceae > Pannus > Pannus brasiliensis. The sequence goes on from NZ_JBAFSM010000017.1 coordinate 73,548, forward strand.
CGCATTTGACGAAAAAGGCTTCTTTCGGGGTCGCGCCGGCTAACGCTCCCTCCCGCCATTTCTGGGTGAGATAATTCTCGATCGAGCCGCGCACTTTCACCCAGGTATTCCCGTCATTCGACTCGAATACCGCCCAGTAAGTCGATTTTTTAATCGATTCTTCCACCATATTAAAGAAGCGTCTCACGGAAATATATCGCCATTCGTTATCGTTTCCCGCTAAGGTTCTCGCCCCCCAAACTAACGTTCCCTTGCCACTAAAAGCGCGGATCGCGTTGATCGATTTGCCCGCGTTCGGGTCGATATTCAAGTCATCAGTTTCCGTTTCATCGAAGTTATAAACCGGTTCGATCACGCCGGTCAAACTAACATTCGCCGGCGATTTCCACACCCCGCGCTGATTATCGACCAGGGAATAAATCCCGGCGATCGCCCCGCTCGGTGGTAGGATCGTCGCGGTGTCGTTAATTCCTTTGATGATGTTCTGATACACCGGATAACTATCGTAGAGACTCTGTTCGTAGGCGCGCGCGTATTGCGCGGCGGACGCGATAAAGCTCTTGATCGTCTCGTCAATAATGGTGAAATTTTTGTTGAGATTGGGTAGGAGCGCGTCGCCTTTTTTCGCGTCGGTATCCGCGTCCGCGGGGATCGCGGTAGTCGAGGCGGCCGGTGACGATCCCGCGAAGATTCCCCCCCACCCGGAAGCGATCGGATCGGGGTCGATACTCCATTGAGCGGTATAGTCATCCGCCGCGACTTTTCCATCCAATTCTTTCTCGTTACTAATAATTTCGCTAAAGACATTTTTCAGCGAATTGGCGATCGAGTTCTGGATATCTCCCCGGAAAGCGACGACTTTGACTCCCGTACTGGCATCGAGAAGACCGTCCACTAACTCGGCTAGTTGATAGAGATAGGCGAAGATCGCTTGTAGGTTGGCGAGGGTTTGACTATTCTTGTAAGTCGAGAGTAATGTTTCGTACTTGGAACCGATCGAGTTCGCTCCCGCTAAAAGATCCGTGATTTTTCCCTCGATCTTGGTTCTGTCCGCGAGCGCTTTCTCTAGATCGGCGATTAAAGTCTGGATTCCGGTATCGGTGGTTAGAGAGCTTAAGTTAACGGAAATCGTTCCTTTTTTGAGAACGCCATTTTTCTTGATCGCCGAATAGGAAACGTTTTTGCTGTAATTTACCTTTAGCCACGGACTATAGACCGCACCGTATTTTAGATCGTTAATACCGATATTATTCCGGAAAGAAACCCCGTTCGGATCGTCGTTTCGGGTATCTAGAATACTCACTCGATCGCCCAGTTTGGCGCATTGTACCAGCGCTTTTTTCTGCACGTCTCCTAGATTGTTCGCGCTCAGACCGGCGGCATCGGGAAAGAGCAAGATCGTCGGTTCATCGTATTTTTTGAGAGCTTCGATCCCGTCTTTTAATTTATCTCGATCGATCGCCTCCGCGTAGGAACCCACGGAGACGATATAGCAATTCCCGCCCCCATTATCGAAGAAAAGCCGTAGACTATCGTAAAGATAGTAATTGCTGGTAAAGGTAGCCTTGAGAAAATTATTGTTCGCGTCGAGTAACACCTCGGAAACCGAGATCGCCGGTGCTTTACCGAAATAGGTCTCGAACTCTAGGAGGGATTTAATCTTCGTGGGAACGTTTTTCAGATCGCTTTCCGATAGAAGTTTCGCGCGTTCGGTATAACCGATAAAAGCGGGGATCGCGGTTTCTACTTCCGCGACGGAAGGGGGAAACAGGGAAATTTCCTGGACGTACACGCCGGGGGTTTTGTATGCCATAGTTTTGCGCGTTTAGAGTTTGGGTTTGGAAACTTGAACGATCAGATCGGAATTCGCTCGATCGGCACCGGGTTGGGGTAAATTCGGAATCAGGATCTCGCCGTTTTTTTGAAGGCGAATTTTCTGTCTGGCTCTCTGTTGTCGGGAGACGGGAACTCGCGATTTAAATAGCACCACCCGATCGCCCGCCTTTCCGAGAGAGTCCGGCCGAAGATCCTCGTTACTAAATGGGGGAATGATTTTGTCAAAAACGATCGGATCTCGATCGGGTTCTCCGGCATCGGCGATCGAGAGCGCGTTCCAATCGGCATCGGAATAATTTTTAGCGATGACGTAATATTTTAGGGTTTCTTCTTTTGCCGTGAACGAGAGGGTGAAATTCGGAGGAACGCTATAGAAACTCCCGTCGATCGAGATTTCCACGATCCCGAAAACTCCCTCCCGTTGTAGTTGGGCATCGGCATAATAATGAATCGTTTTCGTTTTGCCCGGATAGGTTTCCCCGATCGAGTACAGTCCCGTCGATTTCCCGGCGATCGAGACGACAGCCTCGCTCTCGGAAAACGTATCGGTTTTTAAAAGTACACCGTCGGGATCTTTGAGGGTTAGGGTAACGGGTCGCGTCGATTCTGTCGCCGAATGACGGATTCTTTCGCCGACGAGCGTGATGGCGATCGGCTCGTCTAACGCGTTCGGATTCGCGCTATTTCGATAGAGAGGACGGGAAGAAGCGAACGCGAGATCGGTGAAGTTACTGAAGAAGGGAGCGAGTAATTTTAAACCGACGCGTAAGGTGGTTCCCGCGAGAGAGGCGAAGGGTTTATTTTCCTCGTCTACCGCGTAGAAAACGGATAACTTTCCCTCGCGAGCTTTGGCGATGAGGCGGCCGCCTTCGAGGGTTCGATCGCTATCAAAGGGGATTAGAAAATCGAAATCCTGACAGCTATCCGTGTAGTAAGAATGGGATACGTCGATCGTGAATAGAACGCGAAACTTCATGTTAAATGCCTCGCTTCGCCAAAAAATAATTCCCGAAAGATATCGATTTTCTAGAACAATCTTAGGCGATTTTACAATTATAGAGCGTGAAGATTTGTTGCGATTTCCTCGATCGCCGGTCGAACGATTTTCGGGGCTTCATCCTGTAGGGCGACTACCCGTATTTTATAAATCACGGACGGCAAATATTTTCCCCCGATAAAAGCCCAGATTTGGTTTAACTGCTCGTAGGTCAGCGATTGTAATTCCGTGGTGAGTTTTTCCACGCGCGGGTCGAGAGCGGGATATTCGTCGGAGGTGAACGAGGAACGCGCCTGGAAATAGGTTAGGACGTGGGAAAGATATTTTAACGCCCGATCGTACTGTCCGAAATTGGCGGCGAACATAACGTAAAGGTTAAGTTTTAATTCGGGTTCCAATACGATATGTTTCCCGTTCGTGTAGAGATGTTCGGGCAGTTGGGATTTAAAAACTCGATCCTCTTCGATATTGACGATCGAGGCCAGAATGGAGTCGTTAGAGTCGGACGGTAGTTTTCCCGAATCATCGACTAATTTCCTCATCTCCACCTTGACCAAATCCGAACTTGTCCGCGCGAGCAGATACGTGTTTAACTCGTCTTTAAAAAACTTGAGAACGACATCTAGCATGAGCGGGAGAGTTGATCGCGAGTTAGGACAGGAAAAACGATCGGCAAAGGTATTTTATAAAACCTTTCCGAAGGCAAAAAATAGACGGAAATCTAGCGCGATCGTGGAGTTCGCTAGAACCTTTTATCAACGGTAGAATTGACTGACTATCGTAACACCCGTTTCTTGTCGGTATCCAAGATCACCCGATTTATTTAAACTTTTCTAAGTCTAATAATATAAGCATATATACGCAATCTCGATCGAGTAAATAGAAATGAAGTTACCCGATCGAGAGTTACGAGAGATCTTCGCGAGTTCACTAGAAATTAACAAGCGGCACACCGCCGGGATTCGATCGGGGTTCCCCCTGATCGTTCCATTCGGGTGGGGTATTTTCCCGAACCGTCGGTTGGGGATTCGGTTTTAACTGGTAGTTCGGCGGCAGATTCAAAGGTTCCCCCGGTTGAACGTTCGGATTCGGCGAGGATAATCCCCGTAAATCGTCACTGTTTCCCGTGGGAGTCGGTAAAGGAGGGATTTCGGTCACATTATCGCTCCGGATCGTTCCCGCGGGGGGATTCGCGAGTAGGGGAGTCGCGCTTGCCAGAACTCCCAAGGCGACAAAACCGATGAGAAAAGGAGAGCGTACCATAAGACTACAAGATGGGAACAATACCGGTAGCGGTTTCCGTTCGGGGGGTTCCCGCGCTGATAACGACAATCGACATACTCCCCGAACGCGATAACCGCCACACCGATCATTGTAATGAACCGATCCCGAAAGAGTGTCTATCTCGCGAGCCGATCGCCATTCAGGAGCCATCGAATCAGGATTCAGGAGACAGAAAGAAAAGTAAAGAGATTATAAACTTATAACGCGTGTATTTTCACCATAAATCCTTAAATTGTAATCTTTTAGTTAAATTTAACTTTCGACTCTCCCGTTTGCAGGAGGTCTATTAACCGATACATTAGAGAGGCTCCCATCTATTGCAGATAACCACGATGAAATTTTTAGCCCGTTTTCTCTCGATCGCTATCCCGGCCGCGTTCTTGGTGCCGGGGATTTCCCTCGCTTTTGACACGCTAGATTCCCGGAGTTTTTTCGAGACCGGTCGCCTGCGTTCCGAGGATCGGATTCTCTTTCAAAAACCGAGAAGTCCGGACATTCCCGCGAGCGAGCGATCGAAGTCCTGGCAGTTCGTCATCTTCCGTTCGGAAGGTTTTTCTACCTGGATGCCGCCGGGAGTAATCACCAACGAGAATGTCACCCTCGATACCTCCTTGGGGAAAGTGCCTTTCCGGGCGATCGCCTCTAACTCGGAAAACCGTCGCTACGTGGTAGCCTACGCCGATACCCTCACCGAAGAACAGTTGAAAAACCCGAAAGAACTCCTCTCCGCCATCCGCGAGCGCGTCGCCCCGAAAGATCGCTATAAATTAACCGGGGATCGATCGATCTCGATCGATAAACACCCCGGTCGCGAGTTAACCTTCTCTAGCGCCGATACCAACCTCACCATCCGCGCCTATCTCGTCAACAATAAAGCCTACGTCATCGGCGTTAGCGATCCCAAAAACCGACCCGATACCCGATCGACCAGAGCCTTTTTAAACGCCTTCCAGTTGGTGCAGTAGGGAGCGGGGAGATGGGGAGATGGGGAGATGGGGAGGTGGAGAGATGGGGAGGTGGAGAGATGGGGAGGTGGGGAGATGGGGAGGTGGGGAGATAGTAATGGTATTTTTCCCTCCTGCCTCCTGCCTCCTGACTCCTGCCTCCTGCCTCCTGCCCCCGAGATCACTCGTCCTCGGCGAAGATATAGCGGGTCAGTTCGCTCGAATCGGGTTCGGGGCTTTCCTCGGCGAATTTCACCGCGTCCTCGATCGATGCCTGCACGCGCTCGTCAATGGCCTTGAGTTCTTCGCGGTTCGCGAGATCGTGTTCGTAGAGATAGGCGGCGAAACGGGTGATCGGGTCGCGCTCGCCCCAGAATTGTTTCTCGTCCGGACTTCTCAACTCGTCGGGATCGGCGAGGGAGTGACCGCGGAAACGGTAAGTCAACGCCTCGATCAGCGTCGGCCCCTCCCCGGCGCGGGCGCGGGCCACCGCCTCTTTAGCGATCGAGTGAACGGCCACCACGTCCATCCCGTCCACTTCCACGCCGGCCATACTGAACACGCTGGCCTTTTTATAAATTTCCGGTTGCGAGGTGGCCCGATCGTGCGCCATGCCGATCGCCCATTTATTATTTTCCACCACGTAAATAATCGGCAGTTTCCACAGCGCCGCCATATTCAGACACTCGAAAAACTGTCCGTTATTGCTCGCGCCATCCCCGAAGAAACACACCGTCACCTGATCGAAATTCGCGTCACCTAACGCGTCGCGACGGTACTTACTTTGAAAGGCCGCGCCGGTCGCCACGGGAATCCCCTCGGCCACGAACGCGTAACCGCCCAATAATTTATGTTTTTCCGAAAACATATGCATCGAGCCGCCGCGGCCCTTGCTACACCCGGTCGCTTTCCCGAATAGTTCCGCCATCACCTCGCGAGGCGGAACCCCCGCGCTCAGGGCGTGGACGTGATCCCGATAGGTGCTACACACGTAATCTCCATCGGGACGCAGGGCTTTGACAATTCCCGTGGAAACCGCTTCCTGACCGTTATAGAGATGGACGAAGCCGAACATTTTGCCCCGGTAATACATCTCGGCGCATTTATCCTCGAACATTCGCCCGAGAACCATGTCCTCGTATAGCCGTAATCCTTCTTCTTTGGTGAGTGTGACGGAAGAGGCGTTAAAAGTTGGTAAGGTACGTTCGGAAATCATAGGGTTTGTAGTATCATTTAGACAACAAAAAAACAATAGGGACCGGGTAGAATCGGGCGCATCGATCTCGTAAATTCTTAGTGTAAGACTAAACTCGACTCGATCGGGGGAACGGGAAGGATTTTCCCTCGGACACTTTTTCCACTACCACCCCACCGGTACTTAGTCAACTGACTGAAGACCGAGCTAGAATAGTATCCTTGCCATTTTACCCGCCTCACGATACCTTATATAGTCTAAATCGTTATACGGTCTAAATCGGTGACAAGACTCTCTCTACTCTAAGGTAAAGCGAACCGTGCGAATCCCTCTCGACTACTACCGAATTTTAGGAGTCCCCTGTCAGGCGACGGACGAGCAGATCGAACAGGCTCACGAGGATCGACAGCGGCAATTTCCCCATCAAGAGTATAGCGAGAGCGCGATCGCCCAAAGAAACGAGCTAGTAGAGGAAGCTTATCGGATGCTGGCGGACGTGGAAAACCGCCGGTCATACGACGAGCGATTTTTCGACGAAATTTCCCCGAATCGGGTCGCGCCTTCCGAGGAAACCCCGGATCGATCGGACGGTTTGCCGGCCCCGCGAACCCCCGGCCTGGATATCGAGACGGGGCGGTTAGCGGGCGCGTTATCGATCCTTCAGGAGTTGGGAGAGTACGAACTGGCGAGCCGTTTGGGAGAGGAATCTCTCGACGAGGAAAGTCTTTTCTCGGATCGGAACGATATCCTCCTGACGATCGTTCTCGCCTACCGGGAATTAAGCCGCGAGCGCTGGCAGGACAAAGAGTACGAGAGCGCTTCCGAATATCTGGAAAAAGCGTTAGCCCTACTGAACGAGGAAAATCTCTTTCCCGCGCTCGTCCGGGAGATCGATCGGGATTTTTACCGCCTGCGCCCCTACCGAATTCTCGAACTGTTATCGCGGGAGTTAGCGCGAACCGCCGAGAGAAGTCGGGGATTAGTTTTACTCTCGGAAATGTTAGACGATCGCCGCGGCATCGACGGGGGGGGCGACGATCGCTCCGGGTTGGGCATCGATGATTTCCTGCGTTTTCTCCAACAGTTACGCGTCCACCTCACCCTCGAAGAACAACAGCGCGTTTTCGAGAGAGAGGCGCGCCGGCCGTCGGCCGTGGGGGAGTACCTGCTCGTCTACGTCTCGATCGCCCGCGGGTTCGCCCGCCAAGACCCCGACTCGATCCTCGCGGCGATCGAGAGCCTGGACGATTTACAAAAACATCAGGATGTTTCGCTAGAACGGGCTGTCTGCGCTCTCCTACTCGGACGGGTCGATCTCTCTACCACGATCCTGAAAAAAAGTCAAGAAAAAGAAACCTTAAAATATATCGAAGAGAGATCGCCCGATCCCGACGATCTCCTGCCCGGCCTGTGTGATTACGGGGAACTCTGGTTACGAACGGAAGTGTTCTCGCGCTTCCGGGATCTGGTCGATCGACCGGTCTCGCTGAAAGATTATTTCGCCGACGAGGGCGTACAAATTTACCTGGAAGAATTATCAAAATTTCCTAACAAAAAAAGCGCGTCGGATCACATCACCCGATCCGCCGATACTCTAGAATCTGAAGTAACCATTATTACCCCCCAACCGGAACCCGACCGATCGAGCCTTCGAGGAGTGTCTATCATGAGCGAATCCGCTTACTCTTATCCCGAACCGAGGAAACCCACCCGAGCCAGAACCCGCCAAAGTTCATCCCTAGCGACTCTAAAAAATCTACCTCCCGACAGAGACGAAACTTCTTCATCGACGGGTAGCGGACGGGGGAGTCTCGTGGTAACGGCGGCCTATCGCCAACCTCCCGCCACCGGTAGCCGTCGTCGCCCCGGAATGGAACGACCGACCGGCCGGCGGGCGATCGAGGGGCGCCCCGCGGTTCCCGGAGCGGTACCGCGCCGTCGGAAAACCCGCCGCGGCAAACTCCGGCTCGATCGGGTGGCGATTTTAGTGGCCGGCGCGTTGGGAACGCTCGGGGCGATCGGGTTCGGGGTGAAGGCGCTCGTCGATAGTCGTTCCCCGTTGGCGGCCTTGACCGGGGAACAGTTAGCGATCGAGTTAAACGCTCCCGTGTTGGAAATTCCCTCGCTCGAAGCGCGGGCGAGCGAGCCGGTCGCGACGGCCGGATTAACGAAAGAAACGGCCGCCGAAGTGATTCGCGCCTGGTTAGCGGCCAAAGCGGAAGCCTTTGGACAAGGGCATAAAACCGCGAAATTAAACGAGATTCTCGTCGATCCCGCCCTGAAAACCTGGGGAGATCGCGCGAGCGCCCTGAAAGGAAATCAATATTGGAAGTACGAGCATCAGATCGAGGTTCGATCGGTGCTGATAAACCCGAAAAACGACAAACTAGCGACCGTAGAGGCGAAAGTTAGCGAGAAAGCCCGCTATATGGCGAATAACAAAGAAATCGCCTCTCGTTCCTACGACGATACCCTCAATATTCGCTACGAGCTAGTACGTCAGGGAGACAAGTGGCGGATTCGCGATACGAAGCTCCTCTCCAAATAAATTTCCTTTTCCGGCGTTTACAGTCGGAAATCGGGCTTAGGGGTCGGGAATCTCCATCACGCCCTGACAGACTAAAACCGACGCGCCACCGACACGGATAGCGACGATCTCGCCGTCCCGTTTGTCGATCGACACCCGTAGGAGACTCGGCCGCCCCATCTCGAAACCCTGTTCGATCGTTCTCTCGATCGTCCCGTCCCGTAACGGCTCGATCGCCCCCAGATATCCCCCGAACGCGGCCACCGCGGAACCGGTCGCCGGATCTTCCGCCACCCCCAATCTGGGAGCGAACATCCGCGCGCGGATATCGGAACCGGGCAGTTCCGGATCGAGACAGAAGACAAAAAGCGAATTCGCCGGATCTCGCGCGAGAACCGCTTCCCAAACCGTTAGATTTAGCTTGATTTTACTTAAAACCGCCCGATCTCTCACCGGGACGAACAGGAACGGAACCCCGCAGGAGATCGATCGGGGGCGATACTCTCCCGTCAGAAAATCCGACGCGTCCAGGGAGAGAACCCCGGCCAGATCCTCGATCGAGGGAGTTCCCGCGCCGAATTCCGGTAATTTCGCCGCGGTTAACTCGCTGTATACCGGTTTTCCCGCCGAACCGCGGATCGTCACCGGGACGAGTCCCACGCCTTCCTCTAGATAGATGCGGGTTTCGTTTTCTAGGGGAATCTCGCCGATCGCAACGAGAACGAAAGCCGTCCCGACGGTGGGATGTCCCGCGAAAGGTAACTCGGTAGTTGGGGTGAAAATGCGCGCGCGTCGGGTTCCGTCGGCGGTTTCGGGAGGGAAAACGAAAACCGTCTCGGAGAAGTTAAATTCTCGGGCGATTTTCTGCATGAGTTCCGCGGTCAGGCCGTCCGCGCGGGGAAAAACCGCGAGGGGATTTCCCCCGAAAGGTCGATCGCTAAATACATCGGCCGTGTAGTAGGAATATTTCATTTAGACCTCTCGCGGTGTGGTTAAGGAGTCAGGAGACAGGAGTCAGGAGACAGGAGACAGGAGTGAGGAGTAGGAATAATATAGCCAAAAACTCTACGCGAGACCGATTTCCCTTTTTAAATTGTAATTTTTCTCGCTTTTAGATTCTCGGAAATGAATCGATCGAGAAGTCTATCAGACCTCCCGCATAAGTGAGAATTGACAGTCAAATTCAACTAAAAACAACCGATTTAAAGATTATTTAAGAAAAAATACAAACTTATCTGTTTACGATCTCCTGAATTCTCCTTTCTCCTCCTGACTCCTGACTCCTGACTCCTGTCCCGACGAGAGATTTCTGATTTTTGCCGGAGGTCTATCTAATCGAAAACCTCGACTTTGTTCTTATATCGTAGACGGATTCGGATAAGACGGACGATTTTTCGTCGTTTTCGTCTTTACTTTCCCGTCCCGCGGTATTTCAGTTATCGGGAAGACGGGATATTTCGTTTGACCATCTATCTATCACGAAATCGATCATGTTGGAAAATTCTCTGGATGCCCATCGTTTGCAGGGCATCGAACGGACGGATCTATTCGACCCGCGACAATCCCTCGGACGATCGAACCCCTCGATTTTCCCCGATACCGCCAACTTCCAACCGTTATTACCGCCGAATCCGGAGTTAGAACCCGTCCCCTCTCTCCCGAATTCCCCGCTTTTCACCGATCCCGAGAATAGCTACTCCGGGGATCTCGCCGCTAATTTTTCTCTCGGGGTAACGGGAGTGAATGACCGCAGGGATGGGGATTTTCTTCTCGGTCGCGGGGAACCGACGGTCGGTTTAGCGGATGCGAGTATTGCGGCGACCCCTTCCCTTTCCCCCGGATATCGATCGACCACCGGGTACGGTTTAGTAAATGCCGCGGCCGCCGTGGCCCGCTCGATCGGTCAAACCACTCCCCTCCCGAATGTACCCACCTTCGGGAATAAGAACGATTGGGGGGCGAATCTGGTGAACGCGCCGTCAGCCTGGGCGAAAGGGTATACCGGACAGGGGATCGTGGTGGCGGTGATCGATACGGGGGTCGATCGGAACCACCCCGATTTAAGCGGCAATATCTGGAAGAATCCGGGCGAGATCCCCGGGGACGGTCGGGATAATGACGGGAACGGCTATGTAGATGATGTTTACGGCTGGAATTTCGCGAGCGGGAATAATAACACCCTGGACGGGAACGGTCACGGAACCCACGTCGCGGGAACGATCGCCGGGCTGAACAACGGTGTCGGCGTGACCGGGATCGCCTACAATTCCCGCATCATGCCGGTGAAAGCGTTAAGTGACTCCGGTAGCGGGAGTTTGAGCGCGATCGCGAAGGGTATCCGTTACGCGGTCGATAACGGCGCGCGCGTGATCAATATGAGTTTAGGGGGAGGCAGTACGAGTCGGGAAATGCAGTCCGCTCTAGAGTACGCTAGTAGTCGGGGAGCGATCGTGGTCATGGCCGCGGGGAACGAGGGAGCCGCTTCTCCCTCCTATCCCGGTTCTAGCGCCAAGAATTGGGGGATCACCGTCGGTGCGGTCGATAATTCTAACAATCTCGCCTCTTTTTCCAACCGCGCGGGTTCCGATCCCGCCATGCGGTATGTAACCGCGCCGGGCGTTAACGTGTATTCCACCCTTCCCAACGGTCGCTACGGTTCTTTGAGCGGTACCTCGATGGCTACCCCTCACGTATCGGGGGTGGTGGCTTTAATGCTGGGGGCGAATGGAAATCTGGACGACGCGGGGGTTCGGAATATCCTGACCTCGACGGCCGGCAATGTTTTATCGCGTTAGGCTATCCGTTTTTCGCTAATCGTTACCGCTCGAAAAAATTTGTCAGGCGATCGGGGTCTACGATCGTCGCTTTCCTGTTTTAAGATAGGGGAAGACCCGTGTTTATCCGATCGATAGATCCGGACGGGACGCTCGATCGCCTTTCCCGGTTACTCCCTCACACCACCCGACACGAACGATCTACTTTTTGATAGGGGTCGCTCTAATACTCCCGTGATACAGTCCCCTAAGTGGTGTGTGAGGCAGGCAACCATGACGAATTCTCCCCCCGAACCCCCTAGCCGTCCGAATTCCTGGCTCCGTTTGTGGCGTTTCGCGCGGCGACCTTCCACGCTAATTGTCGGGGGTCTTACCGTGGCCGGATTGACGACCGCGGGCTATTTCGGGATACGTTATTTCGTCTACGAGCGTCTTTCTCCCCTATTAGAAACGCAACTGAGTCAATTTCTCCGGCGACCGGTTACTGTCGGGGAAGTAGAAAGTTTTCAGTTCAACCGGATTCGTTTGGGTCCCTCGATCATTCCCAAAACCGCCACCGATCCCGATCGTTTATCGGTACGGGCGATCGAGGTGGGAGTCAATCCTTTCCCCCTACTTCTCGGTCTTCCTTTACCGATCGACGTGAAGGTAATCGACCCGAATATTTATCTCGAACAGGATAAAAACGGGCGATGGATCTCGGTAGAATTACCCCGCGCGCGACCGGGACAGAAAGCGCCGATCCCGCTCGATGTTCGCTTCGCGGTAGAAAAGGGCGATATCTCGTTAAAGCCTACCGCGATTCAAAGTCCCGTGACGATCGAGGTGACGGGAAACGGGCGCTTTATCGATAATCGTCAACAACCCTTAGAATATAATCTCGACGCGTCGATCCTCGGTAGCGCGGTACGGGTTCGCGGGGAAACCGAACTGAAAACGGGAAAAACACAAACGAAGCTCTCGATCGATCGACTAGCGCTCGGTCAATTATTCTCGGTGCTTCCATTCGGAAATTTACAGATTAATCGGGGACAGGCCGACGCGAATCTAGCGATCGACGTACCTTCTTTCGAGAAGATCGAGGGAACCCGCGGGACGGGAAAGGTAAATATTAACGGGGTATCGGGACGATTTCAACCGCTCCGGTACCCGATCGAGCTAGATTTAAATCTCGATTTTCAAGGTCAGAGCGTGGTCTTTCAGAAAGCGAGAGCCAAGATCGGCGAAATTACCGCCAATGTCTCCGGGGATATTAACTGGGAGAAGGGATATAACTTGAACGTGGCGCTCGATCGGGTCGATATTCCCCAACTCTTAAAAATTATCTATTTACGTCTGCCGGTACCGATTTTCGGGGAAGCGAGATCGCGATTTAGCGTCACGGGAAATCTCGATCGACCGTTAATCTCGGGATCGATCGCCAATACCAAAAAAATCACGGTCGATAAAATTCCCTTTCAATCCGTAACGACCGATTTTCAGACCAATTTAAATACATTACGATTGACAAATACCCGACTATTACCCGTCGCGGGCGGTCGAATTATCGCCAATGGAAATATTCAATTAAATATTCTGAAATCTATTCAAGCGAATCAGAAGATCGACGGTACGAAAATGCCGATCGCCCTCACCGCGCGCGCCACCTTACCGACCCGAGAGATTATCTCTCCCTACGCTCGGTTATCTCCCGCGGTCACGGTGAATCATGTCAACGCTAACACTCGGGTAGACGGCACGTTAGCCCGTCCGCGGGTGTCGATCGATTGGCAGATCCCCCCCGCTCCGACGACCGAAGCGCTGGCGATTTCCGGTCGGGGAAAATTGGGTTTGGGAACCGATCGATTAACCTTAACCGATACGGTGATTAGAACCGGTGGCGGTGTTTTAAACGTCACCGCCGATGGCAATTTTAAAACCAAAGCGCTACAGGCGAATCTTAGGGGAAATTCTTTTTTACTGACCCCTTTCGTGCCGATCGCCTGCGAGAATGTTCCCGATCTTTGTCCCTATCTTCGCGCTCTCGATCCCGTCCGGGTGAACACCGCGGATATCCGACTCCGGGGGAGACTCGATCGATTCAGTTTAGAAACTCTCAACGGTATCGCCAATCTCAACCTTCAAGCCCGACAAGGCACGATCGCGGTCAATAGTCAAGTATCGGGAGGAAATTTAACCGCGACCGCGCGCGCGGCGGGATTGCCGGTCAATCCGTTTTTGCCCGATTTACCGGCGAACGTGCGACTGGTGGACTCCCGACTCACGATCGCCGGTTCCCTGCCCCGATCGCTGGAAAATACCGCCGATCTCTTGCAATCCTGGCGCGGGGAAGGAAACTTCGCGCTCGCCGTTAATAATCAGCCCGTCCTCGCGAACGCGTCGATCGATCGCGGTTTCGTTCGCGGAACCGTCAATACATCCGGGCTAAATCTCGCGCCTTTCCTGCCGGATACCGCCGTTCCCGTTCGTTTAGGAACAACGAGCGTTAATTTCTCTGGCGCGCTCGCTCCCGTGTTGAAGAACACCGTCGCGGGGCTGAAAACGTGGCGGGGTGACGGGACGGTGCAACTCTTCGTCAACGATCGACCCCTGGAAACCGTCGCGAGACTCGATCGGGGAATTTTAAGCGGGGTGATTGATACCCCCGGTCTCTCTCTCTCGCCCTTTCTGCCGAATATTACCGTTCCAGTGCGTTTAGGACAGAGCCGGCTGAATTTTACCGCGCCGATCGATACCCTACTCGCCGGGAAAACGCCCGATATCGGCACGCTGGACGCGAACGGGAATGTACGGCTATTCGTCGCCAGTAGTCCGATTAACGCCGATATCCGGATGAATAACGGTATATTTAACACGATAGCGACCTCGAATCAGATCCCGGTCGATCGATTTTTCCCGAATCTCCCGGTTCCGGTGGCGATCTCGCGGGCGCGTGTACAGGCGAGCGGCAACGTGAGGGAGTTACTCGCCTCTTTTAACCGAAATCAACTCGATTTTAGCAGTATAACCGCCCTTATCGACTCTCGATTGAAGTTGGCGGGGGGAACCGTGAACGCGACGGCGCGGTTGAATAATAATCTCTGGCAGAGTCAGATCGGCGCGTCGGGTTTGAATACCGCGTTGCTGGTGAACCGATTTAGCGGGCGGAAGGTGGCCGATCTGCCAGATCTGAACGCTACCGCCCGTTTATCGGGAAATCTCGCCGATCTTTTCAAAGGAACCGCGTCGATCCGGGTGGGAGATGTTTCGGCGCGGCTGGGAGAGAGTTTTCTCGACGCGCGGGGGGATATCCTGCTGGAAAATCTCGCCCGGAACCCGGATATCGCCCGCGTCGATCTGAACGTTCAAGCGAGGGCGAATCTCGATCGATTGCCGTTACAGTCGATCGTCGATCGATTGCCGATCGATGACCGTTTCCGACCGGCGGGGGTGAATCTGGCGGGAATCGCCCGATTTAACGGCAAGGTGACGGGGAGAAACCTGTTAACCGCGTTAAACCGTCCGGGAAGCCTGCAAGCGAGCGGCGATGTCGCTCTGACGAATTTCCGCCTCAACGATCGGATTTTTGAACCCTCGCTCACCGGAACCCTGCGCGCGGGACTCGGCCAGAATATCGCGCTGGATTTACGGGGGAATGAAGATTTTATCGCCTTCAGTCTCGATCCCTGCACTCGAACCGGCTGTCTCGCCCCCTATCTTCCCCTCGCCTTTAATATCCGCCAAACCTACGGGAATCAACCTCCCTTTATCGCTCGGGGGAGACGGCAGGGAGAGCGGTTAATCGCCAGAATCGAGCGTTTCCCGTTGGAAATTTTGAATATCACTCCCGGAGTCGCCTACAGTCTACCGGGGGCGCTCGCGGGAGATCTGAACGCCGATCTCGATGTGAATCTGTTCACGTTGGAGGGACAGGGACGGCTACGGATCGATCGACCGGGACTCGGGAAACGACGCGCGGAATCGATCGTCGCCGACCTGAGCTTTCAGGACGGAGTGGTACGGTTACAAGAAGCGAGTTTAGTGGCCGGGCGAAGTCGTTTCGACGCGAGCGGGCTATTTAATTTTAGAACCGGGGAAATTAAAGCGGATCTCGATGTCGCGCGGGGTTATATCCAGGATCTCCTGCTGGCGCTGAGGGTTTCGGACGTGGAGAGTTTACTGCGATTTTTCTCGCCGCCGAATTACGCGCGCGCCGGGGAGGTTCGTCCCGAGTCCGTGGGCAATCCCGACGCGCCCCTCTCGGCACAGGTAAATTTACTGGCGAAAATCCGCGAACAGATCATGAAAATGGCGAACGAGCGGGATTATGTCGGTGTCCCGCGAGAATTAGACGTTAGAGGCGTGTATCAAGCGAGTATCGCCCTCGCCGGGACGATCCGCGCCCCGGAACTTTCTTTACAATTTCAAGGAAAAAATTGGGAATGGCGGCCCCAGCGACCGACGGTGGATATTATCGATCCGCTCGGTCTGGTGACCACCTCCAGCCAGTTTATTCCCCTCGACGAGATTACCGTCAACGCGAGACTCGATCGGAATACCCTGAACGTGCGACCGATCCGGATTCGATCGAGGGAGTCGATGGTTTTTGTCGCGGGCGATTTCTCGCTGGAGAAAGTGGCGGCCACCTTCGGGACGGAAAATCTCTCCCTCGATCTCCTGCGGAATTTCGTACAGTTGCCCGTCGATGTTTCCGGAAACCTGAACTCGACGGGAAATATCGGCGGGACGCTCTTCAATCCCCGCGTGGCGGGAAATTTCGCCTTCGTCAACGGCGCGATCAACGCCCAGAGTCTCGATCGGGAGATCGCCGGCCTGTTCACGTACAATAACGCCCGGTTCGAGATCCGCACCACCACCCCGGAAGAGATCCAATTCTACGCGAGTGTTCCCTATCCGGCGCTACCGGGGAACGATCGCCTACGGGTACAGGGAAGATTGGGAACCGGGGCGCTGGGACTGATCGACGCGATCACCCAGGGCGCGGTCACTTGGGTGAAAGGAGACGGGGACGTTATTCTCGACGCGACCGGTAGGGTGACGACCGGGAAAGCGTTTACCGTCCGGGATCTCGTGGCCCACGGTTTGCTCGAATTGAATAACGCCACGATCCGGAGTGCCGCCTTCCCGGAAGAGTTAACCGTCAACGGCCGCATCGGTTTGACCCCGAAGGCGTTAACCGTCGAGTCTTTAGAGGGGGCTTTCGCCGAGCGGCAGATTTCGGTGGTGGGAGTATTGCCGTTTTTCCAGCCGATCGCCGATAATCCGAATCCTTTGACCGTTACCATCCAGCAGGGAGAGGTGGCGATCGAGAATCTCTATCGGGGATCGATCGACGGTCGGGCGATCGTCACGGGAACCCTCCAGCGACCGATTATCGGCGGCGAGGTGCGTCTATCTAACGGTCAGGTGTTCGCCCCCCAACCGACCGAAGACGCGCTCGACGGCGTGGATCGGGTGGCGCGTCAGTGGATTCAACCGATCGCGCCGGGAAATAATAACGCTTTTAACCCGCTCTTACAGGATTTCCGGGTGGTTTTGCAGGGGATCTCCACCGAACGCGAACCCCTGTACCAGTTTACTTTCGGCGGAGCGTTAACGCTGAACGGCCCGCTGACCCAACCCCAAAAACTGCGGCCGAACGGGGTGATCACGCTCGATCGGGGTCGGGTGAGTTATCTCGATACCCGTTTCCTCCTCAACCGACGCAACGAGAACACGATCGTTTTCACCCCGGAACAGGGACTCCTCAACCCGGATCTCGACATCCAACTGCGAACCATCCTCACCGAATTCGCGGGATCGCGGAACTTCGAGTCAGCGCGACAATTAGGGGATTTTCCCAGTAACGAGATTCCCGACGATAGCCTGACCCGCGTGCAGAGGATCGATGTCACCCTGAGCGTGGAGGGAGAGTTAAGCAGATTACTGCCGAATTTAGGGAAAAATATGAATAGCGTCTGTCAACTCCGTCCCGACGGTTTACCGTTCCCCGAACACACTTCCTATAGCCGCGCGGAATTGGAGAAATTGGCGACCTGTATCCGCACCGTCGCCCTCGCCAGAGGGGAGGACGAGCAACTACTTTACAGCCCGGTGGTACAGTTAACCAGTAGTCCCCCCCGCAGTGAGGGGGAGATCGTCCGTCTCTTGGGCGAGCAAATTTTCGCCTTTTTTAACGAGTTACAGGGGAAAAACACGGAACAGTTAGTGCAGTTCGGGGTGGTACAGTTATTCATTCCCGCGCTCGCCCAGGGCATCGTCTACGACGTGGAAAACGCCATCAGTAACACCCTCGGGGCGACGGATTTTAATATCCTTCCCAATCTGGAAACGGTCTATCGCGTGGATAAACAGTCTTACGTCCGTTTTTCCTACGATTACACCTACAATCAGTTCACCGTCCGCTACGAGACGCGATTTTGAGCCGGGAGCGCGTCGAAAGGGGCCGATCGATGAGAGAAAATGGAGAGGTTCGATCGCGAATCCCACCGATCGCCCCATAATAGAGTTATCCCGCGGGGAACTGTACGAGACCTCGAAGCGCGATTCGTTATTCCAGAGTCTAAAAACTTCAAAAATTAGACTGATACAAGATAGATTAGGTTTCGCATCCAATTTTTAGCGATAATATTCTTCCTCCTGCCTCCTGCCTCCTGCCTCCTGCCTCCTGCCTCCTGCCTCCTGCCTCCT
>NZ_JBAFSM010000018.1:0-90966 GCF_036688125.1 Pannus brasiliensis CCIBt3594
ACCATCAACGGGGGGAATGGAAACGATACCGTCGATGGCGGTCTCGGAGCCGATAGCTTGAACGGTGGCGATGGAAACGACACCTACTTTGTCGATAACCTCGGCGATATCGTGGCGGAAACCTTTAACGATGCCCTGGGGGGAGTGGACTCGGTATCCGCCTCCGTCAGCCATACCCTCGGATTCGGCATCGAGAACCTCACCCTGACCGGCTTTGGCAATATCAACGGGACGGGCAACGGCAATAACAACGTCATCACCGGCAATAGCGGTAATAACATCCTCGACGGGGGAGCGGGCAACGACACCATCAACGGGGGGAATGGAAACGATACCGTCGATGGCGGTCTCGGAGCCGATAGCTTGAACGGTGGCGATGGAAACGACACCTACTTTGTCGATAACCTCGGCGATATCGTGGCGGAAACCTTTAACGATGCCCTGGGGGGAGTGGACTCGGTATCCGCCTCCGTCAGCCATACCCTCGGATTCGGCATCGAGAACCTCACCCTGACCGGCTTTGGCAATATCAACGGGACGGGCAACGGCAATAACAACGTCATCACCGGCAATAGCGGTAGTAACTTCCTCTCCGGGGACGCGGGTAACGACACGATCAACGGGGGTAGTGGCGACGATACTATCACGGGGGGAGCGGGTGCCGATCTCCTGACGGGGGGATTCGGAGTCAATACCTTCGTGTATAACAACCTTTCCGAAGGGGGAGATACGATTACTGACTTTATCTTTCTCGATCGAATCCAACTTCGTTTTTCCGGTTTCTCGGGATTGAATCTAGGTACTCTGACCTCCAATCGCTACGGCGAGGGTTTCTCGTTATCGTCGGCGGCGAACGCGGCCCGGAACGCGGGAGCTTTTGGCGCGGCGGTGTTAGGGGTTAGCAGTGGCTCGAACGTACAGGTTTGGTACACGGGTAACACGTTCAATACCGCTTTCTTGAACACGGGGGCGACTCTTTTAGCGACTTTAACCGGCACGAGTCTCGGCAGTATCAGCCAGAGCAATTTCTCGGTCATCGTTTAAACCGGTAAGCTCGTTATCGACGGAAGGGGCCGAAGATCGATCGGCCCCTTTTTTTTAGGATAATTTCCCGATTTTCGCCAGTAATTCCTCCCGGAACGGTTGTAAGGCCGTGTCGAATTCGGGGAAATAATCGGGCGAGGCGAACAGTTCACTAAACCAGGTAGAAACCGCTAAATTCTCGAAAACGGGGGCGAAATCGTAGGGTTGCGGCCCGTCGAGGTGCCGAATATTCACCCCGAATCCGGTTCTCTGGCGGTTATAGGGCAAGGCAGGCGCTTTTTCCCGGAGCCAAATATCGAGATTCGGAGAACCGGACAAAGATTCGAGTAACTGTCGCTCGATATCGGGCGATAAAACTTCTTGGCGCGACCGTAACCACGCTTGGCGCAGTAACGGGAGTCTTCGCGTCGGGTTGTCCCATACCGGCAAGATCGAGTTCATCCCGGCCGGGAGGGTGGCGAGATCGATCGATTTTCCCGCCGCTCGCTCTAATAAGGCTAATCCGCTCGAATTGCCCGATTTTTGCCAATCTTCGGCCGCTCTCGCCCCGTTTCCCCGCCACCAGCGCAGGGTTCCCCGACTAGAGAGGAGATAATTCCGTAACGCGGGGGAAGGATTACCGTTTAACAGTTGGTCGTAAATCTTTTCCATCCGATCTAGTAGAGCTTGATAGAGGGGTTGTAGTCGCGGCGATCGCCAGACGGGAGCGGTGATAAAAAGCGGATCGCGGATACCTTCTAAAGCTAACGCGTCGATCGCCAGATCCTTTTGGCCCCGTTCCAGTAAACTTCGGGCTAATCCGTCGAAAACTCCCCTTTTCGCGGGAATCAGTCGCGCGGACTCGGTAAAAGAGCGCGTCGCTTCCGCCGGGTTCGTTCTCAGCAATAGCCAACCGAGATTACTATGACCGAATTCTAGGTAGGGGGAAATCCGGTTCGCGCGTTGGAAGGCTTGAATCGCGGCGGCCGAGGCGTTGGGATTATTGCCGGTCAGCGCGGGATTTCCCAAATTCCAGCCTAATTGATAGGGATAATAGGGTTCGCGGGGGGCTAACTCCCCGGCGCGAACGAGCGCTTTTCTAAACGGTTCGATCTTGTTGTCGCGTAGGTACGTGAACCCGATACTGGAGAGTTGCCAGGCGCGATGGACGGGAACCAGCCAGAGAACCATCGCGATAACGAGGCCGATTCCCGCGAGAACGATCCATTTCGCGGGGATTACCGTTTTTTTATCCTCTCGCGGCAGGGAGGAGGTCAGGCAGGCGAGATAGAGCGTCAGGGTTCCGGCGATCGAGATATTATCTAGCTGGTAATCGGTGAGACCGACCAGCCCGTAACCGAAGAAACCCGCGAGGAGGCACCGGGAGAGGATTCGCTCTCTAGGCTCGCCGTCAGCCCCGAAACGGCGGAAATGATAAATTAAAAGAAAAATTAATATCGCGGGTACTACAACGCCCCATATACCCAATTCCGCCCACAAATGCGCGGGGGTGCTATGCAGTTGATAGATCCATTCCGAAGACCGTCCCGCGGTGAAGGGGCGATACTTCTGGTAAGCGAGGGGGACGTTACCGGGGCCGATCCCGGTGAACGGATGTTCGCTCCCCATGCGCCAACCGATGAGAGCATTAATCTGGCGATAGGAAAACTCCGAATCGCCGTTTCCTTGAAGCGTGGAGGTGATAACGGTTTTTAGGCGATTATTGGCGAAGATAAAAAGCGATAACAGGCTAAAAGTTCCTAATCCCGCTAACCCTACCCATATACGAGGGATCTTGCTTGGAAAGAGTAAAATTCCCAATCCGAACGCGCAAACGCCCACCAGCCCCAACCAACCGCCCCGCGAACTGGTGGTGTAGAGGTCGAGAACGCCTAAAGCCGCGCCCGTTAGCCATAGCCAGCGTTGCCAGTCTCGCGCGAGAATCGCCAATCCCACCAGTAACGGCAACGCGAGGACGAGATAGCCCGCGACGTAGTTTTGATGTCCCAGGGGCGCCCAGTTGCGTAATTCTAAAACCGAGAAATCGAAAGATAGATTGATGCCTAGTTTTCGGAGTCCGTCAATTCTCGCTAGTTCGGGTAATAGGGTTTGGGTCGTCCAAAGAAATAAACTCAGAATAATAAAGGTTAGATCGAGATAACCTTGAAAAATTAACGCTCTATATCGTCTTCGCTCTGAATTTTCGCTAACAATCCATTGATTTAGGGCGTACAGGGCCGCGATCGCGCCGAGGGTCGCCCAACTGTACCAGCGCGCTGGGTGGGGAAATTCGGCGAAAAGGCTGGAAACGAGTAAGCCTAGCGCTAGAATGGCGATCGCTATATCGAAGCCGTTACCGAGGAAGGGGAATTTCTCCCGGTGAGCGATCGTCAATAAAAGCCATAAAATGGGACAGAGTAAGCCGATTTGCCAGACGGCGACCCACGGCCACGATACCATCAGGCTATGACTATCGGGAAGTAGGGTAAAAACCGCGTAGAGGAAAGCGGTGAGTAATAACCAAACGCGAGCGGTAGGAATATCGGGAGTAGTCGCGGCCATAGCCTGGAGAGACGAGAATTCACCCTTTTACTATTCCCCGATCGGCGGGAAAATCGGACAGATGCACTTTACTTTTAACCGGCGACAATTTTTACAACTGGGGGGGGGATTTACTCTCGCGGTCGCTGTTGTGTCTCGATCGAGGGCGGAAATGGCAGAAATTACGGAATCGATGGTCGAGATGACCGCTTTTACTGCCAAAGGGGAACCGTTAGCCCGTAAACCTCTCGACCAGCTTTATTTTCTCACTCTCGACGATGAACCGATTCCCAATCCCCCGCGGGTGGTGGAACCCGGAAAACTTCTCTCGCGGCTTCCCGATATCCCGTTCGCGATCGCGCTAAAGTTATCGGTGACGGATTTCGGCGAGGTGTTTCTCTACGCGGATAATCGGGGTGAGGGGTATTCTAGGGCGGATTTCCCGTTAAATCTCAATCTGGCTTTCGCGGACTCGCGTTTCTATCGGGTGAGGAGTTCGATCGAACTCTGGCGGAAACAGGGGTTTTCCTTTTCCCCGGAAATTTTCCAACGCTTGGAGAAAGCGGAAAGGTATTTGAATCGGGGGAGAGAGGCGGAGGATAGTAAGGAAAGAGCGAGATATTGCGATCTAAGTTTGAATGAAAGCTTGTACGCGGGAGAGGAGGCGGTTTTTAGTAAAGCGAGTCAGATTATCGCCCGAAAGTCTCCCCGTCCGGATTATCTCTTCGGCTGTAATTTTTTCGGCCACCCCCAGCAAGGTGAGGAATACGATCGACTGTTTAAAAATCTTTTCGATTTCGCAACGGTTCCTTTCTATTGGCGATATTTTGAACCGAAATTAGGCGAAAAAAACTTCGCGAGTGTCGATACCTCGGTCAATTGGCTACTCTCGCAGGATATCACGCCGAAAGGACACCCGCTCGTCTGGTTTCACGAGATCGGTTTTCCGGAAGAGATACGGGAAAAATCGTTCGCGGAGATTACCGATCTCGTGGCGCGACGGGTACGGGAGATAACCGCCTACTATCGCGGGAAAATCAATTATTATGACGTGATAAACGAGGCGAACGGACTCGCGTGGGCGAATGAATTACAATTTTCCCTAGAACAGTTTATCGAGTTAACCCGGATCGCGGCCGTAGAATC
Source organism: Pannus brasiliensis CCIBt3594 (assembly GCF_036688125.1). Taxonomy (NCBI): domain Bacteria; kingdom Bacillati; phylum Cyanobacteriota; class Cyanophyceae; order Chroococcales; family Microcystaceae; genus Pannus; species Pannus brasiliensis. Next base: position 4,711 of record NZ_JBAFSM010000018.1, read on the forward strand.
GCGTCGCGGGAATCCGGAAGTGTTTCGGATCGTGAATAATTGTTGTCTATGGGCGGAAAATGTGGCCTATCATCAACCGCCCCAGCATAGTCCTTTCGAGTATTTGCGATCGATTCTCGACGCGGGAATCGAGTTCGAGGCGATCGGGCTACAATTATACTATCCCGATCGGGATTTCTTCGAGATCGATCGACTGTTAGACCGCTTTAGCCGATTGGGAAAAACGATTCATATCACCGAATTGGGAGTTTCTTCCTCCACCGAAATCGACGAGACTTCCTATCTGAAAGAACCCGCGGGAAGATGGCGAAAACCCTGGAGTGAGGAGGTACAGGCGGCATGGATCGAACAGTTCTACACGCTCTGTTATAGTAAATCCTATATCGAGGCGATTAGTTGGTGGGATCTCACCGATAACGGCAATTTCTGGCCGAACGGGGGATTAGTTCGCAAGGATATGACCCCGAAGTTAGGCTATTTAAAATTACAGGAACTCATTCACGAGTGGCGAGGAATAGGATGAACACGATCACGAATTTTCTAGCTTCTTCTATTGTCGCGGGTTGGATCGTGACGATGGCGGTTTTCGCGATTCAAAATGTGAAACCGGTTTCGCTAAAGTTCTTACAATTCCAGTCGATTAATTTACCCGCGGGGATTTTATTATCGTTCTGTTTGGGGGGGGGATTCTTTCTCGGTTCCCTGATCCCGGTGTTTTTGAGAAAGTCAAAAAGACCCCCGCGCGGCCGTTTTTCCCCGCGGGATACGGAATTCGACGAGTTTGATTTTTAAATCGGGATGATTCGGTCACGAGATGACGAATTGTTTGGAACGTTATCGTGATAGATATCTCTCGCCAGCATACCGTTAAATTTCTAGGGCTAATTTATATAAATAACTTCGAGAAAAATTCGTTACCTGTGCTAGTTGTCGGCTGGCTTGCGATCGATTGATTCCTTTTTCCATAATTTGCTTCAATTCTCGCTTTAATTCCTCGTCGGAAAGTTGTACCGTATCGCTTTCCGTGGTTCCCGTGACGACGATGGTAAACTCTCCCTTGAGTTGTTTTCCCGTTAGATAATCCATCGCCTCCGATATCGTACCGCGCCAGAATTCCTCGTAGAGTTTCGTTAATTCCCGTCCTAAAACAATCTTTCTCGCTTTCCCGAAAGTTTCCCGAAAATCCTCGATCGTCTTAACGATTCGATGGGGGGCTTCATAGAAAACCATCGTTCTTTCCTCCCCCTGCAAACTCTCTAATCTCGCTTTTCGCGATTTCTCTTTCGTCGGTAAAAATCCCTCGAAACAGAAGCGTTCTGTCGGGAGTCCCGACACGGCTAAAGCCGTGATTACCGCGGTCACTCCGGGGATAGGAATTACCTCGATTCCCGCTTGTAAACAGGCATGGATTAACTCGTATCCAGGATCGGAGATCCCCGGCATTCCCGCGTCGGTAACGAGGGCGATATCTTGTCCCCGCGAGAGAATTTCTAATAACTCCCCTTCCCTGGAAACCCGATTATGATCGTGATAGCTAATTTGCGGGGTGGCGATCTGGAAATGCTGTAATAACTTGCCCGTGTGACGGGTATCTTCCGCCGCGATGAAATTTACTTTTTTTAACGTCTCGATCGCCCGAAAGGTCATATCCTCTAAATTACCGATCGGGGTTCCCACCACGTACAATTTTCCCGCTACACTCATCGGTTATCCCTATCCCTGAAGGTGAAAAATTATTCTCCTTCTATCATAGTCAAGAATCCGCCAAGCTTGTACAGTAGAAAGAAACGTTCGATCGATGAAAAGATTCCTCTCTATGTACTGGTTTTTCTTCCTACCGCTAATTCTCGTTATCCTCATTTTCGCGGGTTTCTGGTTCCTGCGGAGTCGCTTACAGGATGATTCCATCCCGGTGGGGTTGGATTTTCCCGGAAATCGCGTGATGTTCGTTTTCCCCCATCCCGACGACGAGATCACCTGCGCGGGGACGTTAAAAGCGCTAAATCGTCAGGGAAAGGAAACGATTTTAATCACTCTCACTCGTGGGGAAGCGGGTACGACAAATGGACTGGTGGACGAGTCCGATCCGGTACGGAAAAAACGAGAACTCGGTCAATTGCGATCGAGGGAATTAGAATCGGTGAGTGAACTGCTGGATATCGATCGATTAGAGATTTTCGATTTTCCCGATAGTGGCATTAAGGATATCCCCGCGGAAGTGTTGAAATCGGTGATCGAGGAAAAGATCGATCGCTATCAACCCTCTGTCATTATCACTTACGACGATAAAATCGGCTTATACGGGCATCCCGATCACGTCGCGATCGCGCGCTATGTTAAGGAAATTTTCGAGAGTAACAAAGGTCGAAACAATTTTCCCGTACAAAGACTGTATCAAATCACGTTACCGCGACCGATGATCGAGACGGCTATGCAGATTTCGGATTATTTCAAACAAAATTACCCGACTCTCACGGAAAACGGTTTACCCTCTCCCACTCTAGCCGTAAAAATTACCGAATTCGGCGCTTATAAACGGGACGCGATGTTATTGCATCGATCGCAACGATCGACCTTCGACGATATGCAACCCTATTTCGATCGATTTCCCCCCTCTCTCTACTTCCGAATCTTCGATAAAGAGTATTTCGCGCGAGTGGAGTAAGCGATCGGGAGTCTGGAGATAGTATGGAAAGATCGGGGATAAAAAGCTACAATAAAGGATCAACTAGACAATACCTGTACGAGAATGAAAACATCACATTTTCAGCAAGTTATCGAATCGATCGAGAGTTTACCCCTCGAAGATCAAGAGATTTTACTCGATATCCTGCAAAAACGCTTACAGGAACAGCGAAGAGCTAATTTAGTGAAAGAAGTTCAAGAAGTTCGTCAGGAATTCGCGGAAGGCAATGTACAATTCGGTTCGATCGATGAATTCCTAACACAATTAGATCTACCATGAAAATCGGTTGGACTCCTAGATCTCTTCGCTCCTTCAAACGTCTAATTCGCAAAAGCCCGAATCTTAGAATCCCGATCGAGCGAACTTTACGCCAATTATCTGAAGACCCTTTCCATCCCAGCTTACATACCCATAAACTGAAGGGAGATCTCTCCGATGTTTGGTCATGTTCTATCGATTATAGCTACCGTATTTTATTTGAATTTGCTGATAATGTTGAAGACGGAGAAGAAACTATTTTACTGCTTAATGTAGGCACCCATGACGAGGTGTATTAATCCATTTTTTATTCTATCGCTATTTTTCTAACACACTCAATCCACGTGATAATCTCCTCCCGATCCGTATTTCCAGCTATCTAACCAACGGTGATAGATATAACGCTGTTTTTCCGGTAACTTTTCTAACACGGGTTTTAACGATTCCCCCAAGGGTGATAATCCCCCGTATAAAGCGAGATTAACATAATGTCGAGTCCAATCGAGAAAGGGATTAACCCCCACTTGCGGGATCATCGGTAGGACTAATTTCGGATTCACTAGCGGTAAAGTTCTCGACAGGGAAGAAAAGCGCACCACGTCCTGTAAAAACGGCTTTAAAACCTCGTCTCCTAACTTATCCATCACCTGAAAAACCCCGCTCATTAAATCATTAATCTGATTGGGATTCGGGGTGGCATCCATCGGCACACTCATCGTTTTTTGAAATAGCCAAGTTACCGATATATTCGGTTGATAGGGTTGTAAAAGCGCGAGGTTCGATCGATCCAGCGAATCTACCTCTAAAGCCTCTTCAATCGCGAAAGTCAAGCGTTTTAAATGCCGTACCATCGCTCCGAAACCACCGAAACTAACGGGGGATTGACTACCGCTACTATCCCCGATCGCTAGAATTCTATCCCACGGCATTTTTAAAGGACTCTCGCGATACGCGGGGAAAAAACCGAAGAGAAAACGCTCGAACTGTACCCGATCGATCTCCACATTTTGATATTCCGGTAAGAGTCGTAAATACTCTTCCATGAAGAACTCTAGACTAAAGCGATCGGGATGGGTATCGACGTAGGTAAATAAATAGGTCGTCCGTCCATCTCTCGCGGGAAACGCTTCCCAAAAGTATTGACATTGGTTCAATATTGGGGTAAAGGAATATATCAAATCCCCCGTTTCATTATCGGGAAAACCGCGGCCGCAACTGCCGACAACCAAACACACACCATCGGGTTTTCCGCCTTTTCTCGCTTGTTGGGCGATCGGGGAAGGATGTCCCATCGCGTCGATGACTAAACGGGTTTTCAGGCTAATTTCTCCCGCGTTCACTACCACGCCATCGGGATGAACCACCGCGGAGGAAAAGCCCGTATTCTCGAATAATCTACCTCCCGCTTCCAGAAATTTTTGTTTTAAAGTTTCTAGCAGATAAACGGGATCGACCCCGATATTTAAAACATCTCTAACGAAAAGTTCGTATCCTCCATAAAATCCTACCCTAGCGGGATTGTATTCGGTGGCGATCGAGCGATGTAATTCCTCTTCGGTTAATAGTTCTAGATCCAGAAAATTGGTTAACTCCGCGCGGGAAATATTCCATTCCTGATCTCTCCCCCGCAGGATTCCCCGCTCCACCAATCCCACGCGTAAACCCCGTTTCTGGAGCGCGGAACCGATAAAAATTCCCAACGTTCCCCCGCAGATCAAAACGTCGAGATCCGTTTCCCCGATCGATTCCTTACTCTCGGTAATTACCGACGGGATCGGGGGAGTTTCGAGACGGAGCGATCGCCAGATTTTATCGGTCGATCGAAGTCGCTCCAGGGTTCGATCTCCTACGCAGGTTAAAATCGTTTCAACTACAGACATTCTCTAATTAGAACGAAAGAACTTTTTAATCTCTTCTATGAACTTCGGTAGATTATTCCAAGGGAATCCGAATATCGAGAGAACCCCCGCGGAAATTAAAATAAATCCGATAAAACCGTTGCGATCGTAGAGAAATAACCCCACGAGAACGATGAAATAGGGAGAGAGAATTTGACTGATTTTCTCCGTTACCGTCACCACTTCCGGCTGTGGGACGGGAACGATCTCGTTCTCGATTGTACTCTCGTTCGTCGGGGAATTCTGCTTGATCGGGAAGACCACATCGGGCAGATCTTTTACTTCGGGGGGTTTCGGTTCTTTCGGCGGTTTTCCAAACATTGTTAACCTCTCTCGCGGGAATCACGCTTATTCTTCACGATTTCGCCTCGAAAATCAAGGGAATCGTAAAACTTCGATACTATCTTAACTACCGATCGATACCCACTATGGTAGCCAAAAATCGGGCAGGAAACGCTCGATCGAACCGCGGAACATTTTATTGAGCGATCGCAGTCCCTGAATATGCGGTTCATCGGGTTCTACGGGGATAATCGCCGCTTTTTCGCCCGTTTTCAAGCGATCGATCACCAGATTCGCCGCTTCCAGTCCCGTCACGTAGGCTTTTTCCTGCGACCAAGAGCCGTGATCGGTGATAATCCAATCTCCCGCCATAAATACATTCGGAATCCCGGCTTTCGCCGACAAAAGATACTGATAGCTACCGGGGGCGAAGTGAGTCACACCCTGACGCACCCGAATGACACTGTAATCGCTCACCTTCGCATTAGCGAACTCGGGAACGCAGACGCTTAAATCCTTCTGCACCTTGCGAACGATTTCTTCGTCACTCATCGGCAATAACTGGTTCGCGTGGTAGAAATCCGCCTCGATAACACTCCCCGATTCCTCGCGATATTCGTCGTGTAACGCGTTGAGGTCGAAGAAAGTCCAGCCCGTGGTCGGATCGAAGCCGAAACAGGCATTCGAGGGCAGAGGAACGGGAATTTTCCGATCGAACCACAACCGAACCGCCAAAACATCGATCCCGCCCAGATTACTCAAATCCCGAAACTCTTTATATTCGCTCAGAACCTTACTTTCTGAAACGATTTTCTTCATCCCGCTCACACTCACCCCGAATATCACCGCGTCCGCCTCGAAAACTTCCGTACCGCACACCACCCCCGTCGCTTGTCCCGTCGCGTCGAGAACCACATCCGTCACCCGTTTATTCGTTAAAACCCGTCCTCCCGACTTTTCGATCTCCCGTACTAACGGCGCGAAAATCTTCTCCCCGACGGTTCCCCGACACCACACCACATCGAAATCGGGCTGATGGGCGAGGATAAAGTAGTACAGCATTCCCAGCGTCGCCGCCGCGCTACACTGTTCCCCCGGCGCGAATAAACCGACCAATAACATCGGTTCAAAGGCATCTTCGTACAATCTCGCCGAAACTCCGAACTGTTTAAAGAGTTCTCTCGCCGTTACCTTGTCGTAGCGTCGCCAGGCTTCATCGGAGTTGTCGAAATCGATCACCGCGTAGAGAAGGGGAAGCGCGGACAGTCGATCGAGCAACGGTAATCGGGTAAAACGAGTGTAGAGAAATGTACCTAACGGCGCGGGTAATCGCGGTTCGTTCTGGAAAATGGGCGATTCTACCTCTAACCCCGCGGGAGAATACTGGGACGAGCGAGTGAAAGGGGTGAAGGGATTTAAGTCTAATTCCCGAACGAGATGGAAAATATTGGCGTAGGGATACCAAAAACCGTGAATTCCGCCCTCCACGGAACGACCGCCGGGGGTTTTCCATCCCGCCACCAGTCCACCTGGATAGGGCGCGGCTTCCAGTACTGTCACGTCATAGCCCTGTTTTACCAGATGATAGGCGGCCCCCAATCCGGCCCATCCCGCGCCGACAATCGCCACTTTTTTCCGTTCCGTCATGGTTTTTTCCCCGAATCTGAAGTTTTACGCGTCCCTTTACGATTATGACGTGTTTTCGTCAAAAAGGGGCGATCGGGGAAGACGGGAGGATCGGTTTTAGAATTCGATATCCTCGTTGGTTTCGGCGGTTAGGGTTTCGATCGAGAGTTCCATTTTCTCCCTACCTTTCTGTAAGAATTCCTCGCACTGTCGCAGTTGTTCGGTGGCGACGGAAAATTGCTCGAAAACGGCTTCGAGCGGTAGGGTTCCGTTTTCGATATTATCGATAATCGCTTCTACTCTAGCGACGTTTTCTTCGTAATTCCAGTTATTTTCTTTTTTCGATCGAGGCATAGTAGCGCGAGGGAGTACGGAAAAATAAACTTTCAAAAACCTTTCCTATTATACCAGAAAACTGGCGAGAATTCCGAAGATTTTCGGGAGTTTACCGATAGCGTATTCTCTTAGATCTATCGTGACCGATCGAGAGTTTAACGAGAGAAATTGCCAGATAGTCCCCGTCGTCACCACGCCGTAAATTGTCTCGATCGATCGATTTTCCCGTTCATTAAAAATCTGCGCCGCTAACATTTCTCCCAGACATTGCCCGATCCCGGATTTTAAATTATCATTTTTCGCCTCGACTAACGCGATCACCGGTGCTTGGACGAATAACTGTTCCTCGGAGAGACCGATTAAGAAATCACAGATACCCGTTAACCCTCGATCGGGATCGATATTAAATTCAATGCCAGAAAATAAACTGATCTTTTTCTGAAAATGTTTTCGTAATTCGACCAAGACTGGGGAAACAATTAATTCCGATCGAGCCTTTTCCGTACCGATAGCCACGGCTCAGGGAATATTATCGACTAAAATTTCTTGTAATAAACGAGAGGGCTGAACTTCTGGCGATTTTTCAAAAAGTCCTACCCCTTCAATAAAACTCAAATTAAAATTAGTTTTCAGTTCGGATAAAGTTAATTGGCGATAAGACATTTCCGTTTCTCTCCCTCGAATAAAATCCTTTTATACCAGACCGGGGACTTTCTGATAGATCGATTCGATCGAACCCCGAAAACCCACGCTCGTGAACTCCACTTCCTCCCCCGAAGTATAGATATTTTCCGTCCAAAGTCCCGACTCGTCGCGACGGTAACACTCGATTTTTTTCCGGTCTTGGTGAACGAGAACGTACTCGGTTAACGTCGGACAGGTTTGATAATCGGTAAATTTCTCGCCCCGATCGAATGATTCCGTCGATTTCGATAACACCTCGATCACGAGAACCGGATAGAGAATAAAATCATCGGTATTATTAATCTCCCTCTCGTCACAAACTACCGCGATATCGGGATAGTAATAACAATCCGCCTCTTCCAACCGAACTTTAATATCGGAAGTCAGAACGAGACAGGGACTATTATCGAGATGATTTCCTAAAACTCTGGCTAAATTAGCCGATAAAACAATATGGGGCTTTTTCGCACCTACCATCGCGTAAATTCGACCTTTTCGATACTCGTGCTTGATAGGGCTAACTCTCTCTCCCTCTAAATACACTTCCGGAGAAACATAGAAAAAATTCGGATTCGTCGCCATCGCGATCACTTCCCTCGTTCTCGAATACCCGGATTATAGCGTTCCCGCCGTTCCCGTCCCCCCACGCCGCTCACCGATACAATGGGAAGAAGTAAACCTTAGACGCACCGCATAACCACCGTGACCGACGCGAAAAGTTATAAAGATACCGTCAACCTGCCGCAAACCGGGTTCGATATGCGCGCCAACGCCGCCAAACGCGAACCGGAAATCCAGAAATTCTGGCAGGAAAATCAAATTTACGAGAAATTATCGGAAAATAACCCGCAAGAAGTCTTTATTCTCCACGATGGCCCGCCCTACGCCAACGGGTCCTTACACATCGGTCACGCGTTAAACAAAATTCTCAAAGACATTATCAACAAATATAAACTCCTGCGCGGCTATAAAGTCCGCTACGTGCCGGGGTGGGACTGTCACGGACTTCCCATCGAGCTAAAAGTCCTGCAAAACCTCAAAGGAGCGGAAAAAGAGAATCTAACCCCGCTCACACTCCGTCACAAAGCGCGGGATTTCGCCCTACAAACTTGGAAAGAGCAATCCGAGGGATTCCAGCGCTATGGAGTTTGGGGGGATTGGGAACATCCCTATTTAACCCTCACTCCCGAGTACGAGGCGGCACAAATCGCCGTTTTCGGCAAAATGGCGCTGAAAGGATATATCTATCGCGGTTTAAAGCCGGTTCACTGGAGTCCGAGTTCCCAAACCGCGCTGGCCGAAGCGGAATTAGAATACCCGGAAGGCCACGTTAGCCGCAGTATCTACGTCGCGTTTCCCGTCACCAAAGTCTCGACGGACGCGTTAACCCCCTTCCTGCCGAACCTATCCGTCGCCATCTGGACGACAACCCCCTGGACTCTGCCGGGGAATCTCGCGGTCGCGTTAAATCCCGATTTGAATTACTCCGTGGTCGAGACCGGTGAATCGAACTATCTCATCGTCGCCACCGATCTCGTCGAGAAACTGGCGGAAACTTTCGCCACTTCCCTCACCGTGAAAGCGACGGTGCAAGGAAAAGATCTCGAACACACTACCTACCGTCATCCCCTTTTCGATAGAGAAAGCGAGATCGTGATCGGGGGCGATTACGTGACCACCGATTCCGGGACGGGATTGGTACACACCGCGCCGGGCCACGGTCAGGAGGATTATATGGTGGGACAACGCTACGGCCTGCCGATTCTCTCCCCCGTGGACGGAAAAGGGAATTTCACGGCGGAAGCGGGACAATTCGAGGGTCTGAATGTTCTCAAGGACGCGAATGAAGCGATTATCGTGGAACTGGCGAAAAAAGGCGCGTTATTGAAAGAGGAAGCTTACGAACATAAGTATCCCTACGATTGGCGCACGAAAAAACCGACGATTTTCCGGGCGACGGAACAATGGTTCGCCTCGGTGGAAGGGTTCCGGGAAGAGGCGTTAGAAGCGATCGAGACGGTTCGATGGATTCCCGCGACCGGACAGAATCGCATCACCCCGATGGTAGCCGATCGATCGGACTGGTGTATCTCCCGTCAGCGGAGTTGGGGGGTTCCCATTCCCGTTTTCTACGACGAGGAAACTGGGGAACCGTTATTAAACGAGGAAACGATCGCCCACGTTCAAGCCATTTTCGCGGAAAAAGGTTCGGACGCGTGGTGGGAATTATCGATCGAGGAACTGTTACCGGAAAGTTATCGGAATAACGGCCGCACCTACCGGAAGGGAATGGACACGATGGACGTGTGGTTCGATTCCGGTTCCAGTTGGAACGCGGTGTTGAACACTCGACCCGAATTAAAATATCCCGCGGATATGTATCTGGAAGGGTCGGATCAACACCGGGGATGGTTCCAGTCGAGTTTATTAACCAGCGTGGCCGCGAACGGGATCGCTCCGTATAAAACGGTATTAACTCACGGTTTCGTTCTCGATGAACAGGGACGGAAGATGAGTAAATCCCTCGGCAACGTGGTCGATCCCTACAGCATCATCAACGGGGGCAAGGATCAGAAAAAAGAACCGGCTTACGGGGTGGATGTCCTACGGTTGTGGGTGTCGTCGGTGGATTACACTTCCGACGTGAATATCGGTCAGAATATCGTTAAACAACTCGCCGATATCCGCAATAAGATCCGCAACACGGCGAGATTTTTACTGGGTAGCCTCAACGATTTCGATCCCGCGAAAGACGCGGTTCCTTACGAGGAGTTACCGGAGATCGATCGCTATATGCTCCACCGGATCTCGGAAGTTTTCACGGAAGTGACGGACGCGTTCGAGAGTTTCCAATTCTTCCGCTTTTTCCAGACGGTACAGAATTTCTGCGTGGTCGATCTGTCGAACTTTTATATCGACATCGCCAAGGATCGATTATATATCTCCGATCCCGATTCTTTCCGTCGTCGGAGCGCGCAGACCGTTTACTCGATCGCCCTAGAAAATCTCGCCAAATCGATCGCCCCGGTGTTATGTCATCTCGCCGAGGATATCTGGCAATATCTCCCCTATAAAACACCTTACCAGTCCGTTTTCGAGTCAGGATGGTTGAACCTCGATCCGCAATGGAATCAGCCGCGACTCGCGGAGAAATGGGCGAAATTACGCCAGATCCGCGCGGAGGTGAATAAGGTGATGGAAGTGGCGAGAAACGCGAAAGCGATCGGGGCTTCTCTCGACGCGAAAGTGTTACTCTACGTCCCCGCGGGAGAGTTAAAACAACAGTTAGAAACGTTGAATCCGAGCGATAGTTTATCTGGCAACCGGATCGATGAATTGCGGTATTTGTTGATCGCGTCTCAGGTAGAGTTGGTGGATTCGATCGATTCCCTCGAAACCGCGGAATATAAAGGGGAATCGGATCTCGTTTCCGTCGGTGTCGTGAAAGCGGACGGACAGAAATGCGATCGATGCTGGAATTACTCGCCTCTCGTCGGCACTTTCCCCGAAGATCCGACCCTTTGCGAGCGTTGTAATGAAGCGTTGAAAGGTGCGTTTTAACGAGTTCGATCGGGTACTTTGCCCTACCGTAAAGTACCCTTTTTCATCGAGCATCCTACCGAATTCAAAAAAACAGATAGACCGGCTTGTAATGGGAAAAATCAATAGTTCCAACCCGCGAGAGCGGGATTTTCCCGTCACGGTTTGGCGACCTGTAAATCGAGACGGAAGGTGATCGGGGTCGCGGATTTCGAGAGAATAATTAACTCGTAAAAACCATCTTCCGATAACTGTCCCGACCATTGACGATCGCTAGAATTTTCTAATAGTTTCACGCTTCCCGTCGGCGAGTAGAGAGAAATCGTAACGTCTCCATCGGTCGATAGATTTACCGTTAAATTCCGACCCGATCGCAGATCGATCGAGTACGCGTTCCCGGCTCCTTTCGTTAACGATCCCTCGATAATTTCCTGTCCCGATTCGGTTAACGTCTCGATTTTCCGATAGGACGAACCCGATTGTAACGATTGTAATCGGCTGACCGCGAAAGCGCTCCAAACCTGTCCGAGCGGTCGATCGAAACTCGGTCGATCGGTCACTTCCGGGAAAAAGGCGAAAAAGCCACCATCCGCGAGATCGTAGAGAGTCTGACTACCTAGATGAAGCTCGTTGACCGCTTTTCGCCATTCCCGACGCTGTTCTGCCCCGTAAGTACCTAATTCCCGTAGAATCGCGCCATCGAGAACCGCCAATCGATCGAGCAGTTCCAGGGATACGAGGGAACGTTTCCTTCGTTTTTCGGCCGCATCGTCCCCGAGATCGGGATATTGAATTGTTAGCGTTTCATCTACCAGAAGACGGAAAAATTGACTATCGATCCCCAGTTCCGATCGACGCGCCCGGATTTTCGCCCGATCCTGCCATTCCTGCTGGCTTTCCGTCGAGGGAGCGGCCGGATCGCCCGCGGTGAACGCGGGCCGGTACGCGGGAGTCGGGCGCGATCGATCGATCCACGCTTTCCCTATCCACCAGCCCGCTGTAGCCGATCCCGAGATCAGCAGGAGCAACAGAACAAGATTACGAACACAGCCCGAATTGAGCCTTTTGAGGGAATTCTCGGTCATCATCTCCATCACGATAGATTTTATCGCTCTAATCGCGCTAGAGTAGCATACTCTCGGCTGTCGATCAGCGATCGCGATCAATCCCTCTTCCGAAAATATTACAGAATGTAACTATTTGCCGCGAGCGATCGCGGTGGTTACGATAACGGGGTGTTCTCACGATAGGCTAGATCGAGTCCGATCGAATAGATGTTTCGTTAATCACCCACTTTGATATGTCCGTTTCTAGCCCCACCCGCAGTATACGCATCGGTTCGCGCAAAAGTCAGTTAGCCTTGGTTCAAACCTACTGGGTACAGGAAGAACTGCAAAAACACCACCCCGACCGACAGTTCGATGTCGAGACCATGAGTACCCAGGGCGATAAAATTCTCGATGTGGCCCTCGCCAAGATCGGCGACAAAGGATTATTCACCAAAGAGCTAGAAAACGGGATGCTAGACGGATCGATCGATCTCGCCGTCCATTCCCTCAAAGATCTCCCCACCAATCTCCCGGACGGATTGATCCTCGGATGCGTCACCGAACGCGTCGATCCCGCCGATGCCCTGGTAGTGAACGAGAAAAACCGCGCCTACGAACTCGCCACCCTCCCGCCGGGTTCGGTAATCGGGACTTCCTCCCTGCGACGATTAGCGCAACTACGTCACCATTTCCCCCACCTCACCTTTAAAGACGTGCGCGGCAACGTGAACACCCGTCTGGCGAAACTCGACGCGGGAGAATACGACGCGATTATCCTCGCGGTGGCGGGATTGCAGAGATTGGGACTCGGCGAGCGCGTCCATCAGGTGATCCCCGCGGAAATCTCCCTTCACGCCGTCGGACAGGGCGCGTTAGGCATCGAGTGTCGCGCCGAAGATCCGGAAATTTTGGCAGTGTTAAAAGTCCTCGAACACGCTCCTACCCGCGATAGATGCTACGCCGAACGCGCTTTTTTACGGGAGTTAGAGGGCGGTTGTCAGGTTCCGATCGGGGTGAACACCTCGATCGACAACGATACGCTAACCTTAACCGGTATGGTAGCCAGTCTCGACGGAAAACGGCTGATTAAAGACTCCGTTAGCGGTTCACCGAGTCAGGCCGAAGAGTTAGGAAAGGAATTAGCGCGCAAAGTCCGGGAAGCCGGCGCGGGCGAAATTCTCGCGGAAATCTTCGCCGAAGTCGGCAGAGGGTAAGGGAAGGCAGGAGGCAGGAGGGTAGGGAGTAGGGAGTAGGGAGTAAATTTCTCGAAACTCTCCATTTTTTCCCGAAACTATCTCCTCTCTATCTTGATTTCCCACTCCCCACTCTCCACTCTCCACTCTCCACATCTCCCCATGAACACCGATAGTAACCTGCAAAAAGTACAGGAACCGATCGATACCGCGCCGGAGGAAACCCGCGAGATCATCCTGCGGGTTTTGAAACTGGAAAAGGATAAATTATATCAACGCAATCCCCGCAATATCAACGATGATGTCCTCTCGATCGTCAAAGAAGTGATCCGATGAAACTGCTCTCGATCCGGCTCTGTAACTTCCGTCAGTTCTACGGGAAAACGCCCGAGATTCACCTCGCGAGCGGGCAACGGAACACGACGGTCGTTCACGGCAATAACGGCGCGGGAAAAACCACTTTGTTAAACGCGTTTACCTGGGTACTGTACGAGCGATTTACCGACGCTTTCGCCTCCCCGGAATTGTTAATCAACAAGCGCGCCATTACCGAAGTCCAAACGGGAACCTCGGTAGAATGTTCCGCGGAAGTGAATTTCGAGCATGAGAGTAAACGCTATCAGGTGAAGCGGAAATGCTTCGTTTACGAGGATGTAAACGGTAAAATTCAATACGGTCAGAATAACTTTTTTATGCTCTACGCGGGGGATGATGGGAATTGGTATCCTCCCCCGCAACAACCGGAAGATATTATCAATCAAATTTTACCCGAAAGTTTACACCGCTATTTCTTTTTCGACGGGGAACATATCGATCATCAACTGCGACACGGCCATAAAGGCACGATCGCGGAGGATACGAAAGAGCTATTGGGAGTGAAGGTATTAGACCGCTCGATCGAACACCTGAAAAAAGCGAAAAAATCCCTACAGGATGAATTCAAAAATCTCGGGGAATCGGATCTCAAAAAGCTAGTCAAGCAGGAAGCGAAGTTAGAACAGGATCTCGAAAAACTCTCGGAAAAGCAACAGACTCTTACCACCGAAATCTCGCAACAGGAAGAACTGAAAAAAATCGTCACGGCTCACCTATTGGAAGTGAGCGGGGCGGAAGAGTTAAAACAGTTAAAAATAAAGTTAGAGAGTCAAGAAAAGAATTTACGTCAGAATTTAGTCTCGTCGAGAGAAAAGGTCAAGAAATTAATTTCCAATCAAGCTTATATTGTTTTTCTCGATGATATAAATCAAAAGTTTCACGGACTGATCGATCGACTGCGCGATCGGGGAGAGTTGCCCAGCGGGATTAAACAGCAATTCGTCCAACAGTTACTAGAGAGAAAACAATGTATCTGCGGCAGTGAATTACACGAGGAAAGTCCCGCCTATTTTCAAGTACGCGACTGGATGAATAAAGCGGGAATCGCCGACGTGGAAGAAGCGGCGATCCGCTTAGAATCGAGTGTCACGGAAATCGAAGGAAGAATTTCCCCTTTCTGGCAGGAAGTAGATGACGAACAGGCGAGTATTCAACAGGTGCGCGGTGAACTATCTTTAGTAGAATCGGAGTTAGACGAGATTAAAAATAAATTCCGCGATTATCCCGACGGGGATATTAAAAATCTGCAAACCCGTTTAGATGCGATCGAGGATTCTTTAAAAGATCTCCGTTTAGATTTGGGAGCGAATAAAAACCAGCGAGAAATCGCTACCGAAGCGTTAGAAGTGCTGAAAAAACAGATTCAGAAGCAACAGCAGAAAGAAGAGAAACAGAACCTCGTCCAACGGCGAATGCTGGCGACACAGGACGCGATCGATCGAATTACCGAAGTCCGCAAACGTTTAGAAAATCAATTCCGTCTCTCCCTCGAAAAACGGGTACAGGAAATCTTTAGCGAGATCTCCTTCACTCCCTACCTCCCGCGCATCAGTAGCGAGTACGAATTAAAATTACTAGAAAACACGACGGGGGTAGCGGTTCCCGTGGCGGCATCGACGGGAGAGAATCAGATTCTCAGTTTAGCTTTTATCGGGGGGATTATCGATCGAGTCCGCGAGTGGAGTCAGAAAAATACCCTCATGGGCATCGATAGTAGCACCTTCCCGATCGTCATGGATTCCCCCTTCGGCAGTCTCGATCACATCTACCGTCGCAAAGTCGCCCACATCATCCCGCGACTCGCGAATCAATTAGTCGTGTTAGCCACGAAAACCCAATGGCGCGGCGAGGTAGAAGAGGAGATGTCCTCGTATATCGGTAAAGAATACGTCCTCGTTTATCACTCCCCGAAACTGGATTGTCCGGAAGATGCGATCGAACTCGGTGGCGTTACTTACCCTCTAGTCAAACGCAGTCCCAACGAGTTCGAGTACACCGAGATTATCGAAGTCACCCACCGGGAGTAATTTCGCTGACGGTTGCCGGCCAGAGCGATCGTTCGCTAGAATGAACGGTATCGGGGCGTTAGTCATGAATTTTCTTTTGTACTTTGGGAAGTATTCAGTATGAATAATATTCAGGTCAAAGGAGATGAGCGTAGAATCGGCGAAGCTATTCTAGAAAATATTCAGGCTGTCCAGCTACGTCTGGATAATGTTTTAACGGATTCGCATAAAATAATAATCGAGAATTTGCTAGAAGAAACAAAAAATTTATGGAATCGAGTCAAAGATGATTCAAGAAGTTATCGTGAGAGAAATGAAGTTTTAAATCGGTTAAATGAAGCTTGGTTTGCTGTATGGAAACAGTATAAAAATGAACCTGAAGCTGTAGAGCTTATTAGAGCGATAGATGATTTCACCAATCTGTTAACAGCGCATTCTTACTTATTTCTTGGTTTATCTCTAATCAACGAAGGAAAGACAAATGAACAGAGTAAAGATGTAGCAAGAGTGACTTCGGGGCTTGCTCTTGTTGCCGAGGTTGTTGATGTATTTATAGAGATTTTAGCTATATCCGAATTAAAACAAATTTATGAGGGTGCTAAGAAGGCTCTCTCTCTATCCGAGCGCAATATAAAAGAGTATTTTGCAGAAGATATAGAGATGTCAAATTTAGTGACTCAATCCAGAGGTTATAGCAGTCTCATTATTTTACGGATTGAGGAATATATAAAACAGTTAAATTTAAATCCAGAAGTAATGGCTGGTTGGACAGATAAAGACTCGATCGAGCTTGAAAATTGGATTCAAAGTTTAGGTGGCACTATTCAGAAAACTCCTGAAAAACCAGCAGAATCCATATCGGCAGTTTTAGAAAGAATTCGGAATAGTCCTAGAGTGAACCCAGTCGAGTTTGGACTTCCCGATAGTACCGAAATGATTCGAGAGGCTCGCCAGTAATGACAGGTTCCCTCCGATGCGTGATCGATACTAATATTTGTATAAAGCTATTTATGATTGATGCGCTGACTCCGAAAGCCAATCAATTATTCGAGCATTTAAATAATCCATCTACCGAAATTTTTATTCCTGATTTTTTGTACCTTGAGTGTAGTAATGTTTTTTGTAAATACGTTCGAGCGAAGCTTTACACAGTTCAACAAGTTCAGGAATATTTAACTGCCTTAAAGGTTTTTAATTTTCAAGTAATTTCTACTAATGATTTAGTAGAAGAAGCTTTTCAAATTGCTTTAGAATACGGTATCAAAGCTTATGATGGTTGTTATGTCGCTTTATCGAAACAAGTTGACGCGCCATTGCTAACGTTAGATCAACGCTTGATCAATTCTTTATCCCGGAGTTCCTTTCGGATACAACTGTTTACCGATTTTATCATCCCTCCGTTAGAGATAGGCTA
This sequence comes from Pannus brasiliensis CCIBt3594, assembly GCF_036688125.1. Lineage (NCBI taxonomy): Bacteria > Bacillati > Cyanobacteriota > Cyanophyceae > Chroococcales > Microcystaceae > Pannus > Pannus brasiliensis. The sequence goes on from NZ_JBAFSM010000018.1 coordinate 22,058, forward strand.
GAAATTCTGGAGAAATTTAGTCAAATCAAAGAACATAGCGGAGTGAAATCGAACTGACGAGAAAGTAAACAATTTACAGCCAGCCGATTTTCGATCGACGAGAAAAGATTTCTCGGGGAATCGGCCGTACTGTCGATCGAACCGGTACCCGATCGAGTTAGGATCTACATAGAATTCCCCTCGATCGAAACCCGAATGCAACTCACCCCCGAACAGTACAAAGAGAAAATGCAACGCCGCAAGGCGATTCAAGAGGAACGCCTCGCCGAAAAAAACACCGAGAAAGGCTTAATTGTCGTCAATACGGGCGACGGTAAGGGAAAAACGACCGCCGCGCTGGGAATCGTCCTCCGATCGCTCGGACACGGCTATAAAGTGGCGATCGTGCAGTTTATTAAAGGCGCGTGGGAACCCGCGGAACAGAAGATTTTCAGCGCGTGGGGAGAACAGATCGAGTTTCACGCGATGGGAGAGGGATTCACCTGGGAAACCCAAGATCGCGAGCGGGATATCGAGAAAGCGCGCGAGGCGTGGCAGAAAGCGTTAAATTTCATCGAGAATCCCGAATATCGAACGATTCTCCTCGATGAAATCAATATCGCCCTAAAATTAAACTATCTCGATCCGCGGGAAGTGATCGCCGGGTTAGCCCGAAAACCAGCGGATTCTCACGTTATCCTCACCGGACGCGGCGCGCCGCCGGAAATCATCGAAGTAGCCGATCTCGTCACGGAAATGAAATTAATTAAACACCCTTTCCGCGAACAGGGAGTGAAAGCGCAAGCGGGGATTGAATTTTAAATTTTTCATGCAAAGTCTCACCATTCGCGAACATACTTTTGACTGGGGAAAACGTACCTACGTCATGGGAATTCTCAACGTTACCCCGGATAGTTTCAGTGACGGGGGGGAATTTACTACTCTCGAAACCGCACTACAACAAGCGGAACAGATGATAGAAGCGGGCGCGGATATTATCGATATCGGGGGACAATCGACGCGTCCGGGGGCAGAAGAAATCTCGATCGAACAGGAATTATCCCGCGTTATCCCCGTCATCCAAGCGTTACGGCAGAAGAGTTCGATCCCGATCTCCCTCGACACCACGCGATCGATCGTCGCCGAAAAAGGGATCGAAGCCGGCGCGGATATCATTAACGATATCTCCGGGGGAACCTTCGATCCCGAATTATTGCCGACAGTCGCGCGCTTCGGGGTTCCCGTCCTCCTCATGCACATCCGCGGCAACCCGCGCACCATGCAAACCCTCACCGATTACGGCGATTTAATCGGTGAGATCAAGGAATTTTTAGCGAATCAAATCGAAATCTCCCTACAATTAGGCATTCCGCGAGAAAACATCCTCATCGATCCGGGGATCGGTTTCGCCAAAACCTACGAACAGAATTTAGAGTTAATACGAGAATTACGTCAATTTAAAGAGCTAGACTGTCCTATTCTAGTAGGAGTTTCTAGAAAACGCTTTATCGGGCATATTACAGGCAAAGAAGACCCGAAAGAGCGAGTATGGGGGACGGCGGCGGCGAACTGTGCGGCGATCGAGTCCGGAGCGGATATCCTCCGGGTTCACGATGTCGCGGTGACGGTGGATGTCTGTAAAGTCGCGGACGCGATCTGGCGGCGAACCTAAAAATTTTTGCTACTGTTAGAGGTAATCGCAACCTCGATCGAGACTGTCTATGACTCCCCAGAGCGAATTAACGAGCGATCATTGTATGCTTCCCGTGATTCGATCGCCGCACGATTATCAGGTATTTCGCATTAGTCCGGATGATACGAACCGTCTGGCGATCGTCTTCGATTCTACCGTCGCCGGGGACTCTTTAACCGTGTGCGTGGAAATTTTCGATCCCCGCGGACGGACTCCCACCCATCGCCATCATTTCGCGGTCGAGATGTTTTTTATTCTCAAAGGGGAGGGGATGGCGATCTGTGACGGCAAACCGATTCCTTTACGTCCGGGGGATAGTTTATTGGTGCGTCCGACGGGAATTCACGAGATTAGGAACGTGGGAACCGGGAGACTGTACGCGCTCTGTTTTATGGTTCCCAATGAAGACTTTTCGGAATTAATTCGCAACGGAGTTCCCGAACAGTTAGACGCGGAGGATCTAGAGGTATTGATGGGAGTCGGTCGCGGGATAACGGTACAAATATGATCGATCGCTATTCGGTAACGAAAGAAAGTGCCGGTTTTTTCACCCGCGACGGGATTCGGTTAGACGCGGATATTTATCGTCCGGAGAGCGCCGGATCTTTTCCCGTTTTATTAATGCGACAACCCTACGGTCGATCGATCGCCTCTACCGTCGTTTACGCGCATCCGAGTTGGTACGCTTCCCACGGTTATATCGTCGTCATTCAAGATGTGCGCGGACGGGGAACCTCGACGGGAGATTTTACTTTATTCACCAATGAAATCGAGGATGGATTCGATACAGTAGAATGGGTTTCAACACTCCCGAACAGTACGGGAGAGGTGGGAATGTATGGCTTTTCCTATCAGGGAATGACCCAATTGTACGCCCTCTCTACCGCTCATCCCGCGCTAAAAACCCTCTGTCCCGCGATGATCGCCCATGATTTATATACCGATTGGGCGTATGAGAACGGAGCTTTCCATCTACAATATAATCTCGCGTGGGCGATTCAATTAGCGACAGAAACGGCACGATTACAAGGCGATGAATCGGCGTATCAAAAACTATTTCTCGCCTCCCGAAATTTACCGCTATTCGATCCGATTCCCGCGCGCCCGAAAATCCTCCAAGAACTCGCCCCCGATTCTTTCTACCACGATTGGCTAAACCATCCCGAACCCGATGAATATTGGACGAAATTATCCCCAAAAAATTTACTCGAAAATATCGATCGACCGATGTTACATATCGGGGGATGGTTCGATCCGCACCTCCGCGGGACACTAAAATTATACGGGGAAATGAAAACCCGTTCCCGCTATCCCCAAAAGTTAATCATCGGGCCGTGGACACATTTGCCCTGGGGTCGAAAAGTCGGCGAAAAAGACTACGGCAACGAGGCGATCAGTCCGATCGATCGCATCCAAATTGAATGGTTCGATTATTTCCTCAAGGGAAAAGAAAGCGAGTTGCTCGAAAAACCGTCCCTGTCTCTGTTTGAAATGGGGGCGAATCGCTGGCGATATTTAGACGATTTCCCGACAGAAAACCGGCAGATCTATTATCTCTCCAGTGATGGACTTGCCGGGATTCGCGAGGATGACGGGAGATTACGCGAGGAGTCGGGAGAAAATTCGATCGAGGATACCATCGTACACGATCCCTGGCGGCCGGTTCCGTCGATCGGGGGTCATAGCGCGCTACCGGGGGGAGTTTTCGATCGCTCCTCCCCGGACTGCCGGAGCGATATACTAACCTACACCACCGAACCGTTAGAAAAAGACCTCACCCTCCTCGGAATCCCCGCGGTAGAAATTTTCTGCAAAGCGGACGCTTCCAGCTTCGACCTGTGCGCCATTCTCTCGGAAGTCCACCCCGACGGACGGGTATATAATATTTCCCAAGGCTATATCCGGGTAAATAGTCCCGAATCCCCGCTACAGATTCCCCTACAGGCAACTTTTATCACCATTCCCCGCGCCCACCGTTTACGGCTCTCTCTCAGTGCCTCCTGCTTTCCCGCGCATCCCGTCAACGCGGGAACCGGACAGACTCCAGCCGAAAGTCGATCGATCGATTTCTCTATAATCACAATTGCCGTATTTTGTCAAGGTGATTTTCCGACTAAAATTCTCCTACCGCTCGATTATTCTCGCTGAGAATCGGCGGTTAGTTCCGTTATCTCGTGGAAGTATTGCAGATCGAGAAACCGCGAGCCATCTTCCCGCGTGACGAAAATATCCACGAAACGCGCGTTCCAGAAAATATCGTCGAGCGAGTACGCGTAACGGCTGTAAATCGTCTGCGAGAACGTTTCATCGATTCCCGTCAGGGTAATCCATAATTCCGCGTCCATTCGCTCTAATTCCTCCCGAGAAACACCGTAAAAGGGACTATTTTCATCGATCGGGTGCATGACCAGCCAACTGAGCGCGAACACGGGACTACTCGATCGAACGAGATCTAACCCGTAAAAACGCCGCATTTGTTGCCCCTCGACGCTAACCTCCGTTTTTAACAGCGTTACTTGAATTCTCGCCTCTAAAATCTGGCTTTCCCGTCGATTCGCCGTCCGGAACATCAACGTCGGCACCCCGTTATAGGGAGCCACCACCGCGACCCGACTGAACATTACCCGCGCGGTCGGCCGGGAGAAACGCGCGAAGAGAATTCCCGTCAAAAGCGCCATCAACAACACCCCGAAAAGGATCTCGATTCCCGAAAGTACCTGCGCGGCTAGATTTTTCGGGTACATCGAACCGTACCCGACCGTCGATAAGGTTTGCACGCTGAAAAAGAACGTATCCACGAGCGACCCCGGCCGGGCGTTGGCGATCCCGTCATTCGTGAACAGGTACAACAGACCGAACCAGAAATTCAGCGTCACGTAGGTTCCCAGGACAATGCCGAAAAACGGAAGCCAGCGAATCCGTAATAACCAGTGATAGATATCGTCCCGGCGCCTGGGACGGAGCGATAAATCCGCGTCTCCCCGCAAATTCTGCCGGAATCGACGGACATTTAAGGATCGGGTCAGATATTTCGGGGAACGCATGGGATAAAAAGCTTACTTCCAGCCTAGAATTTTTTTAAAACGATCTTACCGTTATCGATCGAGATCTCCTGATTTCCCACGTTAATTCTCGTGTTCTGTCCCGTCCCCGACACCTTCACTCCCGGGGGATTTCCCTTCTGTACCGTCATCACCACCAGAAAATCATCCTCCCCCCGAGCGAGAATTCTTTCCCCCTTCTCCGTCTTTTCGACCGTTACACGTACCGAGACCGGGGTGATAAACGTTCCCCGCAGGGTAGCACCGTTCGCGTCGGTAATCGTGAAACCATTTCCCCCGATCGTAACCCGTCCGGTCGTGTTCATCACCCAGGTTCTCCCCCGAAACTCCGGTTCATCCAGACTGCCGATAAACGCGTCCAAAAGAACGAATAATCCCGGCGCTCCCGACGCGCCACTGTAATCGACGGCGAAAGAGCGAATAGAACTGATTTCCGCGGGTTTATCGCCCCGATCGAGGCGAATACTCTCCGTTTTTAAAGTAACCACTCCCGATCCGTTCTCGGCACTTTGGAAAGCCATCGGTTTGGCGCGATTCCAGGTTCGAGTATTGGGAAGGACGACCACGTTTTCCGCCTCTCTTTCTCCCCCTCCCGAGGAAAATGTCGCCCATTCTCCCCCTAATCCCCAGATCCGGATACTTCCCGCGTCGGGAAACCGCCATCCTCCCCCGCGTCTCTGTTTTAAATAGATACTGGCCACGAAATCGTTCTCGTCGCGCCAACCATCGCGAAACACGTAAAACCCCTTGGTTTTGTCCGCTAACACCCGATCGAGCGTTTTCGAGGGATTCGCGGGGGGAACGTTCGAGCGATCGCCCGCGAGGATAAACGGGGCGATATGCGGGTAATAGGGGTTAAACAGCGATTTTTCCCGCCCTTCCAACCGCCACCGCACCGACGGGAGACTTCTATCGGGAAGGATTGCCGAAGCCATCGCGAACAGGGAAATTCCCTCGTAAGTCGCGTGTCTGCCGTAGGCCGGGATCGGTAAATCGCCCTTTTTCGGGACGGCACGGGTTAAATAGTTAGGTATCAACGCTTCCGCGGGGGAACCGGTGACGAGATCCCGTCCCATCACGTTCTTATAAGCCTGTAAAAAAGGAAAAACGCTCAAAATCATCGGTTCCGTGGTGTATAGATCGCCCTCCGTCCCGAATCCCCCGCTCCCGATCGCCCGCTGGAAATAGCGATCGATATGACGTTTCGCCATTATCACCGAATTTTCGGGAGAATATAACTTATCTTCGGGCAAAGGTTCGTTTAAGATCGCTAGTGCCGCCAATCCCGCCGCCCCTCTCGCCCGCGCGTTCCAATTGCTCGCCGGGTCTCCATTCCAGCCGTCTTTCGGCGATCCCCCTTTTAACAGCTTTTTCGCCTCGATCGAGAGCCATTTCGTCAGTTCTCGCCGTCTGTCTTCCCCCCAGAGAGGGTAACAGAGATCGTAGGCGAGCGCGACCCCCGCGACGATCGGCGCTTGCTCTAGAACCCGTCTACCGCGATTCGCCCGCGTTTTTTCGAGGATTTCCCAGGCGATATCCGCTTTTTGTCGATCGTCGTTTAAAAGCGCCAGAAAACAATAGCCGGTCGCGTGATAACCCCCGTTGGGAACGTAGCCATCGTAGTAAATTTTCTCGCGAAGACTGGCGTTTAATCGGTTTAAAACGTCCCGTCCGAGCGGGGTACGCGCTTTTTCCCGCAAACTCTCGATTTCCGAGGCCCGGAAAATCAGCCGCGGGTGTTCTCCCGGTTGTAGCGATCGGTGATCCGTCACCGGGGTCGGCCACGCGGGGGAAATCGTTCCCCGAACCTGATTCTGTAACTCCCGTCCCCCCACCTTGGCCGTGTAACTTCCCAAGAGTTCGCCGTTATGGGGAACCAACTCGATCGCGTAGGTTCCCTCGCGGATCTCGTCACTCCACGGGTGCGATCGGATGTCCATTTTCAGCCTCAGCCGCCACGCGTTATCGAGGGTAGCCGAGATTAAATTTCCCCGATGATCGACTTCCTTGTTGTATTTCGGGGCGTATCCCCAGACTTCCGGCTGGCATTTCCCCCGATCGCACGAGAGATCCAGGGTAATATCCTGATAGGTCGGTTTTTCTTCCCAGAGCTTCCAGATCCCGTGTTTTAGCGTCAGGCTGATATTCCCCGTGAACGCTCGCGGGTCGAGGCGAGAACTATCGGGCGCGCTCGCTCCCGCGATGCAGAGAAAAGGAATCGCCGCTAGAAAAGGATAGATTTTCACGGTAAACAGGCTAACGGAAACAAGATATATTCCAGAAAAAATAATTTCCAGATAAATTGATAGAAATCGGTGATTTCTGTTGTTTCCTCCAGGTTCACCCCGCGAGCGCGCCACCAGAGCAGGAGTAACAACGCGAGATGACCGACGACGAGAACCGGCGGATTCATCCCCGGCAATCGCGCCAAGCCCGCCCCGATCATCAGTGCATAACAAAGGGAAATTGTCAAGAGTACGATCCTTAAGATTTTCGACTTACCGAGGAGGAGGGTGAAGGTGGTAATCCGGTAGGTTCGATCGCCTTCCGTATCGGGGACATCTTTAAAGATGGCGATAGCGATGGTGAAAAGAAGGATAAAGAGAGTTAACAGCCATACGGGAGGGGTAATCGCTCCATTCTCCCCCATTACCGTCCGGAAGTGTAGGAATAATCCTAAATTGACTACCACCCCGCGAACGGTCAGGATACAGAGCGCGGCGGGCAGGGGAAAGCGTTTCAGGCGAACCGGGGGCAGGGAATACGCCGTCCCGATCGCCAGACTCAGACTAACCGTTCCGAACAACCACAATCCCCCGAAAAGCGAGAGGATACAGGCGAGAATTCCCGTGACGAGGACGATCGCCCGACCGGTGTTCACCGAGAACCGGCCGGACGCGAGGGGTAGATCCGGCTTATTAATTTTATCGATGGCGATATCCTCTAGCTGGTTCAAGCCCACGATATAAATATTCCCGCACAGACAGGCGATCCAGGCGAGGAGAGCTTGCCAGACATAGCGAGAGAGCGGAAAATTCTCGATACCGGCGACGGAAAGGATATAGAGAGCGAGAACGCTTAAAGAAGTGCCGATAATGGTGTGGGGTCGGGAGAACTTCCACAGGGATTGAAGCCGGGAAAAAGGAACGGTAGAAGCGAATTGACTCATCGAGATCGATCGAAGGAGAATTTCCCTAGATTGTAATCTTTCCGCGATCTGCTAGAATGGTCATTTAGACCCGAACCCTCCTGGAGAGGTGGCAGAGTGGTTGAATGCGGTAGACTCGAAATCTACTTTAGGGTAACACCTAACGTGGGTTCAAATCCCACCCTCTCCGTTGTTTTCAACGAATCCACACTATCGTTAGCCCCCGATCGGGGTTAACGATAGTGTACGGTTTTGCACACTCTTGTTAACCCGAAATTAGGCAAGACTTAGGCAAAGGACAGACGGGCGCGCTCTGTCCGAATTTACGATCGAGGAAGTTTCCGAATTCACGATCGAGGAAAATTCCCGAATCTTATGAGCGAACTGAAAAAGCTAATCGAGAACAAAGGTACGATCGATCTAGGCACTAACCATGACCCCGCTTTTGTCCGTGAACTGCAAGAGCTTTTAGAACGGAAGGGGTACGAGTTGGGAACGGTTGACGGTATTCTAGGAACTCGAACCCGATCGGCATGGGGGCGATTTAAAAAGGATCATTATCTCGATCGGCCGGAGGCCGTCGGGGCTAGTAGCCTATCGATTCTTTTGGAAATGCCCGATCGAACGGCGGGATTTTCTCTCCCCACGAAAGGAATCGGCTGGATATCCTCCCCCTTCGGCCCGCGCGCGCGGGGAATGCACCGGGGAATCGATATCGCCGCGGATACCGGTACGCCGGTTTACGCGGTCGCGGACGGGACGGTGACGACGGCGGTATGCAATTGTCGGGTCGGGAATTTCTCTTGTGGCGGTGGGTACGGGAACGTTGTTTACATCTCGCATCCGGCCGAGGGGTTCGAGACTCGATCGGCGCATCTATCGCGGGTGGATGTCGCTCCCGGCGCTCAAGTGAGGAAAGGGCAAAAGATCGGGGAGGTGGGCGATACCGGGCATTCGTTCGGGCCGCACTTGCATTTTGAAATTCGGGTTCGGGGGGAAGCGATCGATCCGATCCGAAAAATCAATCCGATCGTATGAACTGGAAACCACCGCGGCGGGAACTCGATCCGGCGAAACTGGTGGCGATAATTGTCGTTTCTTGTTTGGTTTACAGCCATTTTCATCCGGACGGGCTGAATATCTTGAAAGAGATTATGATTGCGACGGTTAGCGGGTTTTTCGGATATTTGGCAAGGGGTTACATGAAGAATGAAAATTCTTGACTCTAGTTTCTCGGCCGCTCTTTCGGCGGAGGTTCGCACCGTGACTCGGTGCGCTCGGCTCGTTCGTACCGATGGCGAGGTGTTTGGGTTGACGGAGTTCGATCGGGATCTCACTTTCGCGGGGACGACCTATCGATCGATCCACGGTCTCTCGCCTACGGCGTTTCAGGCGGATTTAAATTTCCAAGCGAACAATATTCAGTTCTCGGGGCTATTGAGCGAGGACGGGATTACCGAGGCGGATTTACGGATAGGGCTTTTCGATTACGCTCGAATCGAGGTTTTTATCGTGAATTACCTCGATTTACCCGCGGATTTATCGGCGAATCCGCCGAGGCATTTAATTTTACCCGTGCGATCGCTGGGGAAGGTTTCCTACAGCGAGGGGGATTACACGGCGGAAATTATGGGATTATCTCGGTTTTTAGAGGGGAAAATCTCGAATTCTACGTCGAAAACCTGTCGGAATGACCTGGGGGATTCACGCTGTACCGTTAATGTCGAGGCTTTTGCGGAAACGCTCACGGTTAATAACGCGCTGGAACCGCTCTCGTTTTTCGCGACGGTCGCGCCGCCGGTCGATCGCTACACGGGCGGGAAGATTATTTTTCTCTCCGGGGGTAATGACGGATTGACCGTGCCGATCCTTAAGCAGTCGGGAACTCAGTTTTTCCTGCCGGCCGCGCTTCCGGTTCCCCTTGTCGGGGGCGAGAATTTCCGCGCGTTTCCCAACTGTCAAAAACGGTTAGAAGATTGTCGATTGTTTAATAATCAGCCAAATTTCGGGGCTGAGGATGATTTACCGGGGTTAGACGCGTATATCGGGCAGGAGGCGTAAAAATGGCTACCGATAATAAACCGAGAGTTATTATCGAAAACTGGACAGAATTGATAATAACGGGAGTCTATCAAGAAATTATTGTCACGGCGCGCTCTTATTTGAAAACGCCTTACGTGCATCAGGGGCGGGTGAAAGGAATCGGGATAGATTGTGCCGGGCTAGTTATCTGCGTGGCGCGGGAACTCGGATTAAGCGATTTCGATGTGGACGGCTACGGGCGGCGATCGGAAGGCGTGGAGATGTTCGAGCTTTTCCGCAAAGTTTGCGGGGAGCCGATCGAGCGTCCCCGTCCTGGCGATATTTTAATGTTCGAGAAGGGGGATTGGCGGCATTGCGGGATATTTTCGATGATGGAAGACGCGTCAATTATCCACACTCATCGATTGGCTAAGGCTTGCGTCGAGCATCGGCTCGATGATTATTGGAGAAATTTAATTTACTCGGCGTTCCGCTTTCCGGGGGTGGTATGAACTTTCTAAACGATCGATTAAACCTCGGCATTGATTACGGAACGCTCGCGACGCTGACGGCGCGGACAGGGATTATCGAGGAAGGCGGCGCGGGGGAACAGCGATCGATCGGTTGGGAACAACCGCTTTTGAGGTTTAACCTCGGAGAGCGGGGCTATCGGGACGAAAAATTAGAATATATTATCGATTTCCAGCGACAGAGGAAGGGAGCGTACCAGGGATTCCGATTCAAGGATTGGAGTGACTGGAAGGCGATCGGGCAGGCGATCGGCACGGGCGACGGCGTGACCACCCAATTCCAGCTATATAAGTCCTACACCGTGGCCGGGTGGACGGTGAAACGGCCGATTACTAAGCCGGTCGAGGGAACGGTGAAGGTTTACGTGGACGGGGTGGAACGGGTGAGCGGGTGGACGGTGAACACTTTGACGGGCGTGATAACTTTCTCGGCCGCGCCCGCGGGGGCGATTACCGCCGACTTTGAATTTGATGTTCCAACGAGGTTTGAGGGGGACGAAATTCGATTACGGTTCGAGGTGTTCGAGCCGGGGACGGGGCGGAAGATTTATAACTGGGAGGGGACTTCGTTGGTAGAGGTGCGAGATCCCCCGGCGATTCTCCTGCCGATCGATCCGGTTCCGCCGTTTCTCGACCACACGATCGAACTCGGGTACGACTACGGGACGATCGGCGGGAACCGATTCGACACGCGGATCGATAAACTCGTGTCGGGTTACGAGCGCCGGATAGCGAATTGGGACAATCCGAAAGGGGCGTGGGAAATCGGGCAGAGAACTTTAGATCTTGAAGAGTTGCAGTATTTGATCGCTCTGTTCCGGGTGTGTCGGGGGCGCGCGGTGGGATTTCGGTATCTCGATCGGGCCGAGAATTTCCCCCGATCGGTGCGGTTCGGGGAAGACGCGATCGCTTTCCGTTTCGACGCTTACGAGCGGGGGACGGGACGGGCGTTCTTCAATCTGTCGGGTGTGCCGTTGACGGCGATCGCTCCCTCGATCGACGCGGGTGCGGGGGTTTGTGAGCCGAAAACGATTATTTTTGCCGACAATTTTTCGTTTCTCCGTTGGAACCGCGAATTATTAGAGCCGTTAAATAACGGCCCGACCTTTTCCTCGAATTTATCTCTGGTGTCTACCGGGGGCAATCCGGGAAAATTCGCCGCGATTCGGTTGGATTGGGGGGGGGCTTCCGAGGCGGGGGTCACTTCCGCTTGGTTCAAGGATTGGTATTACATCCCCGCTTCCGCGTCCGAGCGCATTTCGGTAACGATCGCTCAGGACTCGAAACTACTAGAGACGAGCGCGATGGGAAGCGCGGGACAGGCTTACGGGATCGTTGTAAAACAGAATAATAATTATTATTTTGCGGGATCGGTCACGGGTACGCCTTCCGAGTGGATTCGCCAGAGTACAACCGTCGATCTCGCCACGATGGGAGTTCCGATCGTGCCGAATGTTCCGCTTTCATTCGGTTTCTACCGAGCGAATAGTAATTCGGGAGAGTCAGGCTTTAATTACTCGATTTTTGGAATAGATAATCTAACGATTACTGTTACGATTACCTGCGAGGGCTAATAGACCCAAGGGGTAGAGGGAATATTAAATATGTCTCTCGCCACGCCATTAGTAAGTCTGATTCCATGTATTGATATTAGTCCGCCAGTATTAAATCCGTCATGCCCGAAATAATAGAAACTGGTGACGTTCGGGATTGGAGTCGTCCAACTTTGATCCGTTCCTAGTTGAATTCCATCAATAGCGATTTGTAAAATATCGTCGATTTTACGGGCGGCTATATAATAAATTCGATTGTTCGAGGGAGTCCACGGAAAAATTCTCGTATCGGCGTTAAATCCACCTGTCGGGCCGATTCTTAAATTGTTATTGTAATAACTAAATTCCAGCCCGAACTGATCGCTTAAATTCCTTTGAACGAGAAAAATCGCCCCGTAATAATTCGTTCCATTGTACCAGTTTTCCGAACTGACAATAAATTCAAGAGTCCAGTCGTTATCTTCAAATTGAAGACTAAGATGGGGAGGAGTTTGGCAAAAATTTGAAGAAGAGTTAACATTTTCACTAAAACCGGGAAAGAAAAGATTACCCGATTTGTACCCGCCGATATAACTTCTCGCCGGGACAGAACCGGCACTAAAAAGGGTTATTGTTTTTCCCGTCTCATCTGTAAACGTCGCCCCGTTCGTTTTAACTAATTTGTTGCAATAGGTTAAAAAAACGACGTTTGATGCAAAAGGGTCGATCGCCGTGGATGGGGTAATAATGCCGAGATCCCGCCGAAAAAGTGCGGTATTCGGGATATCTGGCGCAATGATAATTTGATTTTCCCCGTTATCTTTTAAATTCGTGCGGAGGGAATAGGGATTAAATCGGGTCGATCGACTGGCGAACATTTAACTTATCTCCTGCCCGAATAGGGTGATTTTTGCGTCGGTGGTGGTGATGGCGGCGGCACGGATTTGATCGCCCGGATCGAGAATTATATTCGCCAGTTCGAGAACGCCATTCGCGGCGATCGATACCCCGTTGATCAACTCGTAACCGACAGCGGCGGAACTATCGTAAAAAACCACGGTCACGGTTCCGGGGGTGGAACCGTTGGAGATTATTAAGTGTTCGACGCGGGTAGTTGTAGCGGTGGGAGCGGTGTAAACACTGGTAATAATTCCGAGGGTCGCGCCGCCGAGAAATTTGGGGGTGAAGTTGGTGAAAGGCATAATTTTTAAGATATGATGAAAACATAATGATTAGTTAACGGCCATTCTCGATCGCTGGCGCGTAGCGATCGAGGATTTTTTATAAAAACGCTCTTATCTTCTCGTAGTCGAGAATAAAATCTTCGGAAATGTTGCGGGTCGATCGCCCTACCACCGTAATAATAACCGGGGAAACGTCGCTTAAAACCTGCCCGGTGGTGAGGGCTTTAAAATATAAAGTTTTCCCGATGTCGGACGCGCTTCCGGGAAGTTTGAGGAGGTAGCCGGAGAGGAGATAGAAACTTTCCCCGGCGGCGTGGATGGTGGGGGTTCCGCTTAGTCCGCGGGTGAAGGGGCCGGTGAGGCGGTAGACGCGATCGCCGTTCGATTCGCCCTGTAGGGAGGCGTTTTGAAAGTCGAGAATTTCCTCGCCAATTAAGGCTCGGTTTTTCCCCAGGTTGAATAATTCGGTGGAAATTGATTCTAGTTCCGCGTGGAACGGGAGACGGATATCGACGCTCGTTCCGTCGAATGTGGTCTCGCACGTTCCGAAGATCGATCGGGTTTCTAGGGTTCCGGCCGAATCGTAGGTGGTTCCGCCGTCGCGGGAGAGGAATAGGGAGGCGTTCCGCCAGTTCGTGCCGCCGTCTGCGAGAGCGTATAGTCCGCCGGAGAAACCGGAGGAACTGACGGGGAAATCATCTTCGTAGGCGCGGGGGATATCGAGGATTTCTAGGAGGGTATCCGAGGGGGTGGCGAGGGGTTTATCTCGCGGTTCTTCCGGCGCTTCGTAGCGGATGGTTAGGTTCGTGCCGTTGGCGATCGCCCCGCCGATTACGGGGATGATCTGATTGCCGGAGACGGTGTAATCGGTTCCTAGTTCGTAGACCGTTTCGCCGCTGGAGACGGTGACGCTCCCGGTGATCTCCCGTTGGAGATCGATCGCTTCTCCCTGGGTGGCCGTCGCGGTCTCGTTATAGGTCGCGTCGGCGGTGGAGGCGAAATCGAAGATCGCGGGGTTGTACGCCCACGATCTCACGAGGATTTGATGGTTCGCGCCGTATTCGATCGAATTAATCTGCACTTTCTGCCGGATCGAGTCCATATTGAACTCGATCACGTCCCCCGGTTCGAGGGCGGCGTATTTCGGCGGGAGGCTGATTTCTTGGGTTCGGGCCCGCGTCCACGCGAGCCAGAGGGCTTTATGGGCGATCGATTTGGCCTCGCCGTAGGTGAGCGCGCCGGGGTAGTCGATCGTTTCGACGCGAACGTTATCGGCGGTCGGGAAGGTGAGGGATTCCGCGGTGTTCGCTTCTAGGGAGCGGTTCACGTCGAGAAATTTGACGATGTACCGGGTGGGGAGTTCGGTGGGGTCGGCGCGGGTCTCGCGGTATTTCCTCCCCCGTTCCCCTCCCTCTTCGCGCGCGGCGAGGTGGGCATCGGGAATGAAGAGGCTCGCGGAGGGGCGATACTGCCGTTGGAAACGGAGTTTTCGCCCGGTGTCGATTAGGTCGAAAAAGTAGGCTTTCTGGAGGGCTTGGAGTTTTTCGGCGATCGAGGTCTCCCGATCGATCTGGAATCCGGTTACATCGATGTCGGTCAGTTCCGAAACGTCGATATCGTCGGCGGTCAGTCGGGGGGATTGAAGGCAGATATCCCGAATCACCTCGGAAAGTTTCGGGAATCCGTTCCGTTCGATCGCCGAACATTGGGGGTAAGCGTCTCCCAGTTCTTTTAGGGGAAGTCCCTCGATATATAGGATCGTTCGGTTTCGGTAGGTGAGCGCCCGATCGCCTAGGGCGACTTCTAACATGGAATCGACGCTCTGACTGTTGGTTCCGTTGACGATACGGAAGCTCGCACCGGCGAAAGCGGCGGAAATTTCGCCGTTTTTCCACGCGAGTTTGCTATTGAGGTAAATTTCTTCGATCGCCGTGGTTTTCGTGCCGAGAAGGAAAGCGCAGTTTCCGAAATAGTTGTAGTTTTCGGTCGCGCTACCGCTCGGCCCCTTGCCGCCGGATTTGCGAATTCTTTCTTCCGGGGGGAACTCCGCCCAGATTAGAATCCCGCCGACGCGCCCGAGTCCCCAGACCTCGGGGATATAGTCGCCGAAGCTCGATCGGGGGACGGTGAAGTTTTCCTGTTTTCCGATCCGTTGGGTCTCGCGCCGCCCGGAGCCGAATAGGGCGCTCATCGCGCTGGCTCCGAGGCTGATCGCGCCGCCGATTAGAAATTCTGTGGTCACGCTGGTTACATCGATCGCCGATAGTATCAATGTAAATTCGGACAGGGTTAGGCTTTAGCGGTCATCGTCGATCGAATCATAGATTTCTTGCATCGCTCTTTTATGGATGTGTTTGAAATAGTATCTTTTATGAACATCGGGACTGTGGCCCATCCATTCACAAACGACCAGCGAATCGATCTTCAGCCGGGCGCATCGGAGAGCGTAGGCGTGGCGAAGAGACATCGGGGTAAACCCGAGTTTCATATCCCAGAATTTCGCCGATATTTTTTCCCCTAAATCCTGATTGCACTTGTTTTCGGTGGAAATGTTGGGAAATCGGTACTCGGCAAGATTAAAGTCGTAAAACCAGCGTTTTAGGATGGGATAGGCGATATGTTCGCCGGTTTTCGTTTCTTCGAGAATTCTGAGTTGGGGAAAATTTGAAATGTCGAGGTGGAATAATTCGTGAGGGCGCAATCCGTAAGTGGCCAATACCCCGAACGCCCAACGCCACCCGGGATTTTTGATAGACCGCCAAATTCGTTCAATTTCCTCTTCGGTCGGAATATACCAATCGTTTTTAGGCTTGTATTTTCCCTTAAGATACTTCCAATCGCTGGGAAGGGGGATTTCGTTGGATTTGGCTAGGAGTCCGAGCGCAAGGTGGGCGCGCTTGCGATAAAAGCTGTCGGCTTCGTAATTGTCTACCAGATGGGAGCGGATCAGGTCAGTGGTTAGGACGGCTTTCGCGGGCAGGCCAAGAAATCTTAAGTAATTCTCTTTGAAGGCTTTTTCCCGTCCGATCGTTTTTTTTCGGGTCTCCCAGTACCATTTGGTCAGTTTTTCCAGCGCGTCGGCGACGTAGATCCCGCCATCTTCGGGGATGTCGTACCAGTCCGACCACTGAAATCTCTCTAGGTTTAAATCCGATTCGAGGCGTTTAGCGCGCTCGCGGGCGATTCTTAGCCCGTCTTGGTTATGGGAAAGCTCGGTTTTAACTCTATACTGCTGTTTTCCGGGGGTTCCGTCTTTTTTCGGCAGGGTCGCCCGAAGGTACAGTTTTTCGCCGATCGCCACGATCTTCACCCGCGTGAGTTCGGCGTTTAGGTCTTCTAGGGTTAACGGTTTCGGCGCGGGCATTTACCGTCCCTCGCTTTTTATAGACTCTATCCAGTCGGATTCGCTAATTATGAGAGGTTTCCCCGTTTTCTCCCGCAGTTCGATCGCTTTCTCGATTTTTCTGCCGAAGTTAGCGTGTTTCCAATCGGGATTATCTTTCGTGCCGACGATAAGATAGTCGAGCCTGGTGGTGACGTTTTTTTCGAGAACGCCGCCGGAGTTGGTGACGGCCGCCTCGGAATCACGCCGCGAACCGAAGCTGAAATCGCCGGTCAGACAGAAAAGCTTTCCGACGTGTTCGATCGATACCCGATCGAATAGCTCGGTTTTGTCGATCTCGTTAATTCCCGCGTCTAACAAGACTTTCAAGGTTTTTAAGATTTCATTCCCCCGCACTATATCGCCGCTTTCGAGCGATTCCATAAAATATTTACACTGTTCGGCGGCGAGGTCGAGAATATCTTTTTTGTTAAATTCTTCTGTTTTGGCTTCCTTCGCCTCGTTTTCAGGCTGTTTTTTAGCTTTAGGCATAATTTATAACTTGGTATTCTAACTCACGGCTACATCTAGCAGGTGTTTGGCTAAACGAATTTTTTCTTCTGCTGGCAGATCAGCGCATATCAGAAATAATCCTTCAGCTTTCGAGGTATCAACCTGATAAATCGCCTTTTTTTCCTTGACTTTTATCGATTTCGGAGAATCGGGCTTTCGTAACTGCTCTTCTAAGGTCTCAAGAGAAACCCCCAAATATTTAGCGATTTTATTCAAGTTTCCAGTATCCGGGTAAGATTCCCCTCGAAGATACGTGTTTAAAGTTCCTGCTTTAATTCCGATTTGCTCAGCCAGCTTGGTTTGAGACCCGCACTTAATTACGTGAGTCTTAAGCAGGTTCTGTAGTTTTTCTTTCTGCGAAACCATAGCTTTTTCGTGATAGGGCTTTTCATTTCAGGATACGGCTACATCAAGCGAGTTAACTAAGTATTTAACGAGCGCGAGCTTTTCTGAATTGGGCAATTGGGCGGCGATCGGGATTAGATCTTCGGCTTTGTTGCTGTTTACCTGATAAGTCGCCCCTTTTTCTTTAGTTTTTAGCGATCTCTCTTTTTCCCATAGCTGTCCCATCAATTCATCAATGCTTAAATTGAGAAAATTGGCGATTTTTTGCAGATTTTCTCCTTGCGGGAAAGATTCAGCGCGCGCATAGGTTCCGAAAGCTTGTCTCGGAATTCCCATCGCTCTGGCTAACTCCGATTCGGAAGAATAATTCTTAGCCAGTTCTGCGAGCATTTTTTGCAGGCGGATTTTTCGGTCTTCCATGTGATCGTTGTCACCAACAACAATTTAATAATAACAACATTTTGAGCGTTTGTCATCGGTTTTGTGCGGTTTCGCTAAATGTGGACAAAATGATTGACTTTCGCTCGTTGCTTCTGTTAAAGTAACAACAGCAGTTAAACCACTATGAATTATGTCTACATCCCTAACAGAGAGGATTTCGACTCTCGAACAGAAGATTGCGCGGCAAGATAAAACGATCGCCCGGATTCTTGCAACCGTCAAACTCAAAGAATTTGTTCCCGTGGCGCAAGCCGCCGAAACTTTCAATATTTCGGTCGCAACCTTGCGCGATCGAATCAAACACGCAAAAGCGTTTCCAAAAGAATCTCCGTATAAAGAAGGAATTCACTGGAAACAGGTACAAACCACCGCAAGAGCGGACGGAAAAGAGCCAAGTTATCGGTATTACGTCAATATCGAAGAATGGGAGAAAATATCGTGATCGACCTTCTCGCAATCCGTCAGCCCGAAACGGGCGAACTCCTGATCGTCTACTGCCTTTCCCACGTAGACCCGCTCGAATTCTTCAAAACCTTCCTAGACCGCTACTCGATCGAACCCGCGGCCCTTACCGCCTGCCTGGGGGAAGTACAGCGCACCCGCCTAAATGACGGAACCAAAATCACGAGGATCGTTTTATGAGACTTTTAACCCTCGTTAACAACGTTATCACCGAGGTCAGTATCTGCCCGATCCGCTACACCATGCGGGAACGGCGTAAGCAGGACAAAAACAAAGCATTCGGGCAGTTAACCGAGGTTTACTGTCTCGGACATCACGACCCGAAAGCCTTTTTCCAAGTGTTTCTCGAAGAGTACGAGAAAGAAATCCCCGATATCTGGCGCGCCTATAACCCGGATATGGTCGAGCGGGCGATCGGGGAGAACGGTCAACCCATCACGAGGATTCGGCTATGAAAGCACTTTCAGTAATTGGGGGATGGGCTTGGGCGATCGCCTACAATCTCAAGCACAACGAAACCCGAAAGCAGAACATCAATTACCGGGGAAAACTCTTAATCTGTGCTGGAAAAAAGCATACGAAGCAACTACACGAGATTTATCGAGATTTGTACCTCGCTTTCCCTGACAAGCTAAGTTTTCTTAACTATATCGGTATCGAATCCCAACCCCTCGGCCACGCGATCGCCGTCGTCACTCTCGCGGATTGTGTCCCAGTCGAATCGATCGAAAACCAGTTATCCGAGATGGAACTAGCTTTAGGCGATTACTCGGAAGGCAGATTCGCGTGGATGCTGACCGACATTAAGCGAATCGAACCGTTTCCCGTTGTCGGTCAATTGGGATTGTTCGACGTTCCCGACCACCTCATCAAAATACGTGAGGCAACATGACCACGCAACTATCCCTATTCGACTATCAAGACCTCGACGTGGAGACGCGGATCGTTGTTCGCCAGCGCACGGACGAGATCAAAACCCTGATGCGGCGTTCCGCCCAGGACATCATCGACATAGGCGGAAAGCTGAACGAGGTGAAAGACCGCCTAGAACACGGGCAATTTGGCGACTGGTTAAAAGCCGAGTTCCAGTGGACCGATCGAACGGCGCGGAATTTCATGAACGTTCACACTCGATTCAAATCGGAAAATATTTCCGAATTGAAAATCGGTGCTACCGCCCTCTACGCTCTCGCCTCCCCCTCCCTACCCGACGAAGCTCGCGCCGAAGCGATCGAGCGCGCGAAGACCGAATCGATCGGGGAAAAAGAGGTGAAGGCGATCGCCGAAAAATACGAGTGGAAACCGGGCGATCGGGCGAAAATCCTAACCGGAAAGCTGAAGGATCAGTTTGCCGCCGTGATCACCCTCGGCAATAAGTACATCATCACCGAACTGGAAAGTGATGGGACGCAAAAGGGGTTCGCTCGATCGGACTTGGAAAAACCCTCCCTTGAGGAAGAGAGCTACGCGCCCCACGGGTTGAAGCTGTGGGATAAGGTTTGGCTCGACGGTGAGGAGTGCCAATACTTTTACCCGATCGGCTTAAACCATTCGATCGTCTATTTTCACTCAAAAAAGGAGCGAAACGGGCGAATAAGTCATACCCACCGCGTTCCTAACTCCGAAATTAACATTCAACTTGATTTTACTCAATGTCCGACCAACTCAACGAACTTGACCTCTACAGCGGGGACGGATGCGGATTCCCCCTCGCCGGAGTCCTCACCGAACGGATCAAACTCCGATTCGCCGCCGACAACAACCCAAACTGTCAAACAATCCTCGGACTTCGATACCCCGACGCGGAAATCGCCGGAGACGTTTACGAGTTCCGATGGAAAGACTACTACAAGCGAAATCCCGGCGGAACACGGGAGCGAATCGACCTCGTTACAGCCTCCCCTCCCTGCCAACCCTTCAGCCTCCAAGGAGACCGAAAAGGAGTTGATGACCCCCGCGACGGAATCCCCGGACTGCTCACCGTCCTCAAAACCCTCAAGCCCCGATATCTCGCTTTCGAGAACGTCCCCGGATTGCTCTCCTGTCCCTTCAAACCCGGAGACGAACCCGGAAGTTACTTCCGAAAGTTCGTCGAAAGCCTTGCGAAGTTCGGGTTTGATGCTCAATGGATGTGTATCGGAAGTTGGGCTTTTGGAAGCCCCTTTTTCCGGCAACGATTACTATTGGTTGCCGTCTCCCGGAGCGCTGTCCGCCCCGGATGGGAAAAAGTCTCCTGGGCAGAGCAGGCTCGAAGCGCATCTGAAAGATATCGGAATTCTGGCATCGAACGAAGTTTTGAACCCCCTATATCTAGAGAAAAGCTTCAGTCTGCCTTTGAATTGGACGAACCCATTGGAATCCCGTCCGGCGACGCAACTGTTAAACAGCGTCGATCGGCCCTGGGGAATAGCCTTGATTGGCGAGTCGCTAAGTGCGCCCTCGATCGAATCCTCTGGATTCACGACAACTACGGAATCTGATTTTCACTGGTTTATCAATGACAATGACGAAACTTTCTTCGTTCATGTCGGAGATTTGGTGAAAGACGAGAAAAATCCAGGAATGTGCGGAAGAGTCCTTGAAATCGACGAAGAAAATGAAGCCGTGTTCGTAGAGTGGAAAAAAGAGGATGAGGAATGGAGCGAAGATCCGTTAATTTCTGACCAGAATTCGTATTGGGCTTCAGTTTTTAATTTGTCGTTTGAGCTTTATTTGCCCACGACAACTACGGAATCTGATTTCCAGGTAGGCAATCGCGTAAGAGTCCCGACGATTCCCGGAATGCTGGGAAAGATTCTCGATTTTAATCAAAATTTCGCTTTTGTCGAGTGGAGTAAAGGCGAAAAAACGTGGATCGCGATCGATGGATTGGAAACACTCGAAGACGACCCATTTAACGGTGAATCGCCCTCGAAATCCGCCGAACACTACACGCCGAAAGAAGTTCTCGACCTCGTTCTCGAAGTGTTGGGCGAGATCGGCCTCGATCCCTGTTCTAATCTCGGGAAAAACGTTCCCGCCAACCGCCACTACACCAAAGAGGATGACGGGCTACATAAGAATTGGGAAGCCGAAACCCTATTTATGAATCCCCCCTACGGGCGGGAGATCGGCGAGTGGGTCGAGAAATTGGTATGGGCGTATGAGGTGGGACGCGTTAAAGAGGCGATCGCCCTGGTTCCCGCAAAAACCGATACGAAATGGTTCTCGCGTTTTTACGGCTATTACGTCTGCTTTTGGAGGGGGCGAATAACCTTTGTAAACAACGAAGATCCCGCACAATTCCCGAACGCGGTTTTCTACCTAGGAGACGACCCCGAAAAATTCATCAAAGTTTTTCGCCGTAAAGGTGACATTTACAAAGGAGCTTGAGCCATGAAACCAGAATTAATCGTTTCTAGAAAATGGGCGATCGGCGATCGGATCTATTTTTGCCGTCGCTGGTGGATCATCGAAGAGATCTATCCGAGTTCGGATTGGCAAGTGGTAGCCGTATTGGCGGTTCCCGGCACAAGCCAAATCATGCGCCAAGCGTTTAGCAATCAATCGCAATTTCCCTGCTTTAAGGCGAAATATTCTTCTCGGACTGAAGTTTGCCAACTATTCAATGAAAAAGGGAAGAAATTAAATCGAGGGCAAGCGAAAGAAATTAAGGATCGCCTCGTTACGGGTGAAAAACAAGCGGTTTTAGCGCGTGAATTCGACGTATCAGAGGCGACGATAAGCTCGATTAAAAACGGGCGTATGTGGCAGAACGTATAACTTTATTCCGCTTTTTGAACCCTACAAAATGCAAACCACAAGTGAGGTTAATATGTTTGGACAAAATGAAATTCACCACTTTGAACAACTTGACGACAACTTTATTACTTTTATTGATTGCGACGGAGAAGTAAGGCTCAAGATTCCTCGATCGCTAGGACTGACGGACGAACAAGTGGAATGGGTTCGAGTTTTATATACGAATACCGCCAATAAATATTACGAGGTAGGAATTGAAGTCGGCAAAGATCGCAAGCAATGGGAAATACTACAAGCCTTGGGCATCCCCGAAAGATTCGCTCGCCATACTTACACTGACGAATAACCTTTAGCCGCTTTTTGAATCCCATTTTTTACCAGTTGTAACCATGTTGAAAAAAACCTTATCGGTAGTTCTCGATCGAATCCCCGAATCTGGAATCGGCGAAACCGAACTCGCCATAGAAACGGGGATACAAAAACTCGCCGATCTCCGCTCCCGCCTCAACGAACTTTTAAAACAGGGACAGATAGAACAGTGCGAGGAAAACCCCGAACACTGGCGACGAGTCCGCGGGAACCGTATCCCCGACGATGCGGAAGTGCTGGAACTGATACCCGCCGACGGTATCGACCCGGTATCGATCGCCGTCTACCTGAAAACCTCGGTTCCCTGCGTCAATACCGCCCTAAAACGTCTCAAAAATCAAGGCAGAATCCAGCAAAAAGGAGAGGATTGGTACAAAAATGACACAAGCAACGTGGATCAGGCTCGAATTGCTGATAATAACGGCGAAATTGAGTTTCAAGTGCATATCCCTGAAGATTCAGCGGGGCGAATATCGATATACGACGAACGAGGACGTGAAACGGGCGGCGAAACTCCAGATAGACGAGGAAATATTTCGCTTGATACGGGAACGGGCGAACTGACCTACGACGAACTGGAAGATCGAACCCGGTTAGAGCGGAAAATCGCCATCGGGTTCTACGAGGCCGGAACCGCGCTCGCCGAAATCCGAGACCGCGCCCTCTATCGGGATAAGTGGAAAACCTTCGAGAATTACGTCCTCGATCGGTTCGGATGGCGGAAAACTCACGCCTATTGCCAAATTAAAGCGGCCGCCATTTACGACGAACTCGCGGAAATGTCCGCTAATAGCGGACATCAAATCTCATTTCCCCTTCCCACCGCGGAAACCCAAATCCGTCCCCTGTCCGCGCTCACCAAGGACGATCGCCAGTCGGTCTGGATAGAAGCGGTAGAACGGGCGAACAACCGCGTCCCCTCGGAAGCGGTGGTCAAAAAGGTCGTCAAGGAATTCCAACGGAGAGATCCGGTTCCGAACCCTTACACGGTCGGGGCGATCGTTACCGCCAAAGGCAAAAAGGGCTGGTTCGTGGTACGGGATGTGAACGATTTTTCCTGTACCTGCCATAGTCCTTTAGGGCAGGAAGAAGTTTTTCATCACTTCGATCTGAAGGAAATCGACTACCCCGCCGACCAGCGGCAATTCATGTCGGATTTACAGGAACGCCTATCGCTCCTCTGGAAAGCCGGGGACAGATTGGATGGCGATCGGGATGCCTCGACCGTGAAGGCGATCGTCCAAGCGCTCGCGCTCAACGTGTCGGGATTCTTTACCGACCTACAGAAAACCCTATTAGAAACCGCCGAAAAAGTGGCGGGAGTAGAGGAATTCTAATGGCGAAAAGAACCCTTCAGGAAATGCTCGAAAAGATCGAGGCGAACGGGTTAACCGTCGAGGTAAGAGAAGACCCCGTTACCGTTCAGCGAATCTCTCACGGAAAACCTCGTCAGAGAACGATCAGGGTCAAGTCTTACCAGATCAAAGAATCGCCCGATCGAGTCTTATACACCGCTCTTAGCGAATCCGATCTGAAATGGTGGTACATGAAAAATCTCGCCACCCGTCTCGAAAAAACTGCAAATTTCCAAACGTATATGAGGTAACTATGAGCGAATCAATGCTTTATATCCCAGTTCCTTTCAGTGTTGCTTGCGACCTATTGAGCGAGTTCAAAGAGTCAATGGAAGGAACGAATAAATTCGATGCGTTTTACGGCGTGGTCAATGACGAAGTACAAAAAGCCTGCTCGGTCGAATGCTCGTCAAAAGAAAGGGTTTTTGAATATATCGGACGAATTCGATCGAACTGCGCCGATAGCCAAGTCTACCTAGACAGACTTAAAACCCTTATCGATTTGAAAAAAGCGATAGAAATCGAAGACAACTTGATCGAGATAACCTTAATCTTGCAGGAACTATGGGCAACCTTATAGACGACACGGCAACATTTATGAGCTTTTCTTTACCCAAAATCGATTTCTCGGTATTCGAGACGGCGGCGAAAGCATTTCGGGATTTTACCGGCTTATACACTTCTTCCGTCAATACTGCCGCCGACTGGAAACTTATACTCACTCACACCGGTTCTTTTACCGCCGAAATCTATTTAGGCGAGTATGACGAAATGGTGTCGAGAGCGATCGATCGAAAATCCGAGCTATACACTTGCGGATTCGCTATCACCTCCGCAAAGCTCATTTTTCAAGATGGCGAGGACACGCCGATCGACATAACGGGCGCGATTTAGCAACAAAAAAGGGGCTTCTAGCCCCCCGATTCTTTATCTGGAAAAACATACCTTTCAATTGTAGCTACGATGACCATCAGATCGAGAAGACAGCAACCATTTATCTGGCTCGACTTAGCCCTAGACGATTTCGATTTAGGCGTGGACGCGTTCCGGGTATACGTTCACCTCTGCCGACGCGCCGGGAAAGACGGTAACGCGTTCCCCAGTTACGCATCGATCGGGGAACACTGCTTTAAAGCCGATTCTCCGAACGTCAAACCCGAAAGCCTGAGACGGCGCGCGATGCGAGCGATTCAGGAATTGATTGAGAAGGGATTGATCGAGCGGGAAAGTCGATCGGGAAAAGGCGGCGCGGATACCACTAATAGCTATTGGATCAACGATCTAAAAGACTTGATATCGGCTTCTGCCGGTGACTATAAATCACCGGGGGGGGTGACTGACAATCACCGGGGGGGTGACTGTAAATCACCGGGGGGGGTGACTGTAAATCACCGGGGGGGTGACTGTAAATCACCCCCATATATTGAAGTAGATCCACTTCAAACAGATCCATCCGAAGTAGATCCAGATAAACACCCCCCTACCCCCCAACGGGGGGACGAGAGCGAACCCTCGATCAATGTTGAAGTGATTTCAGAAAATCCCGGAAGCTTCGCAGGCGATCGCCCCCCGACTACCGGCAGAGAATCGATCGATCCTCCCGTGCCAATTCAAAATCCGGGAGAAGGCAAATCTTCCGCCGCCCTCGCGCCCGTTGACCCGTTTTTCGGCAACCGGCGATCGGCCCTGTCCTACCAAAAACAGCAAGCTCTCGCGGAATCGCTGGTCGGGAGTCCGTTCGAGTCGATCGAATCGCAGGATGAATTTTATTCCCAGCTTTGGAATTACATTCGGGCCACTTCCCCAAAACTCGACCCCGGACAAGTCACGGGCATAGCCAAAGCCGCGCTGAAGCGAATTATGGAAGGCGCTCCCGACGCGGAGGATAGACGCGTTCTCACTCTATGGGAAAGCGGCAATTTAGGCAGATTTCAGGGGATGAAATACGACGCGATCGCCCAACGGCGATCGGACACCAAAGACCGGCTACAACAGACAGCCGCCCGATATTTCGCCGAAAAGGAGGTGGAAAATGCTTGATCAGGCTAATTTCTTAGCGTATCTGGGCGACTTTCTCGACGCTTACGATAAACAATCCGACAAGATTCTCGGAAATTCTCTGGCTTTCGCCGCTTGGTACGAGTATCTTTCGGCCAACCTCTCGGAATCGGAGTTAAAGCCCGCGTTACAGTGCGCCCTCGTTCATTTTGAATTCCTTCCCTCGCCTAAACAGGTCGTAGAAGCCTTTAAAGGCTCTCGTGAGGTCTTGGCCTGGGAAGAGTGGCAGAAGTGCGTTAACGCCTCGAAAAGCAGAAATACAGACGACATTCTGCTATCCCTTCAAGGTGATAAAGCCCTAGCATCGATCGGCGGATTCCCCCGCCTCGCCAGCGAAGACCCGAATAAGCTTCACTCGTTCGTCTCGAAAGAATTCGTTTCCCGTTGGGTCATGTACGAACGGGCGATCGCCGCCAAAGTGGTCGAACCCCCCGCGCCGAAGCTCAAGGCGGCGATCGAGGAACCCAAAACCGAGGAATGGAAGCCGTGGACTTCGGAAGCGTTAGCCCAATTTCGGGAAAACGGGAAAAAGATGTTTGGCGATAAGTGGGTCGATCGGGTTTTGGAAAATACAGGAGAGTAAGACTAACTAAAATGGATAAATTTTTTATAGGCTGGCATCAGCCAGTTAACGGGCCGTCTGGGTGTGGGAAGTTCGAGCGGTGCATGGTTTCCGTTAACCGATTACTCGATCGCCGCTCTTCTTTCCCCATCAACGAGTGGATCATGGATAGCGGCGCGTTTACCCGAATCACCTCAAGAAGAGGACATCTTTCTGCAAAGAAATACGCCTCGGAAATTAAGCGGTGGAAAACTAACGGAAAGCTTCTCGCCGCTGTCACTCAAGACTATATGTGTGAGGAAGTCGCTTTATTGGCCACGGGGCTATCCGTTGCCGACCATCAAAGATTGACTATCAAGCGGTATGATCGCCTTTTAGATTTAATCGGGGGCGAAGTTTACCTGATGCCAGTCGTGCAAGGCTACGAAATCTCCGAATATTTACAACATTTAGAATCGTGGGGCGATCGTCTTTCCCTTAATCAATGGGTGGGAGTCGGTTCGATTTGCAAGCGCAACTATAGACCCGCTCTTGTCGAGGCGATATTGATAGCGATAAAAACTGCCCGGCCTGACTTAAAGCTTCACGGCTTCGGATTGAAAAAAACCGCGCTTGCGAATCCCTTGATTTGGGATTTGCTGTATAGTGCCGACAGTCAAGCGCACGGACTGCTACCCATTGGGCGGCGATCGGGGAAAAAGTATTATGGGGCGAATGATCCGAATAAAGCGATCGAATATGCCCAAAGCCTTTTTCCGCCAACCGAGCATTCGATTTTTTATCAAAACCATGGAGAATAAAAGCAATGTGTGATTGTGATTACGAACTTCCCGAATTTAGTAACGCCATTTTTCGGAAAGCCCGAAAAGAGCATACGTGCAGTGATTGTGACACCCCGATCCAGATCGGAGAACAGTACGAATACACAACAGGCAAATGGGACGGAGAGATCCACACTTTTAAGCACTGTATGTCTTGCTCTCGCCTGTTCACTGTGATTCAGCAAAAGACAGGTCATTGTATGCCGTTAGGCGGATTAATTCAAGAAATGCGTGACTGTGAAATTATCACGTTCAACGAAGAAACCAAAAGATGGGAGAGCGAATACGACTGGATTACCTTCGATTCAGAAGATCCAGTTATCCCCAGATATTCCGATTCTCTGTTCGAGAAGTGCAAAGCCCTACGAGAAAAATACGGAGTCTAGCGGCTATGACCGATTCACGACAGATCGTTTTACACCCTTTAACCGAGCGTTTAAAAAATCTGGACGGGCAATTGAGGGGAAAAGAATGGCGTGACGTGTATTACTTGGTTCGCTCTTACGTGGCGCTCGATTTAGCCGATCGAGCGCGAGAGATTCGAGAAAAAACGGGTAAGCTGACCGCGCGGGATATTTTTCTACTAGCGATCGAGTTTAACCTTATTCCGAAACACGCCTTCGATTTTTTGGCATATCAGGGGGTTATTTCCGAAATCACTTACCAGCGTTTACGCGATCAGGGTTTGAAGCCTAATAAATTTCTCGAAGAGATTAAACAAGAACTGGAATACAAGGAGCTAATGCAATGAAACGCAAACAAAGAAGAAATCGTAACCGATTTAAAGTAGAGCTAAAAATTCACGGTTCTGCAAAATGGGCAAAAGACAAAAAGGTTACGTTCGTTTTGAAGGGCTATCTGTTCGGGAACTGGCTCGCCCAAGTTGATTGTTTTGGTGACTACGATGTTACTCACGCTCGATCGGGAATAATTATCTTTCGGTTAAATCCGAAAACGATTAAATCTCTTGAAGAGAGAGGGTTTTACATTTATCCGAACGAATCAAGAAAATCGCTCGCTTTTAGAATAGCGAGAAAATTACGGGGGTTAGATCTGCCTTTATGCCCCGATACGGATGTAGCCGATATGCTCCCTTCCGAACTAAGCGAAATAAAAAGCCAAGTTTTTACCAAGCTTGGCATAAGCTATAATTAGCCTATGAGGTTGCGATTCTACAACGTTAGCGAGCGAGGAAAAAGCCATGTAGTAACATTCATTTGTCCCAACATAACGCGAGACCATTCACCCACCCTTAGCGGTGGGTTTTTGCGTAGGTTCTTCCCAGGGTTAAAACCGCGCAGATCGCGAAACCGCGCGGTTTTTCTAGAGACTGGGATTTTTTTAACCACTGTTGATGTTTTTGGCGGCGATCGGGAATAATAAGAAATGTATAGAGCGTTTTGCGCGTATGATGGATGCCTCTTTACAGCGGGTTTTGGAGAAACAGCGGCGGCGGATCGAGTTTAATAATTCCCGGCTTAGGAGGGCGCGGGAACGGGGGGCGGAGTGTAAGGTGCGGGGGCGAGAGCTTCGGTTCGGGGGGGAGGAGAACGCGGTGGCCCGGCAGAGGATTCGGCAGATGCTGGATCAGGGGTGGACTTATCGCGAGGTCGCCAGTTGGTGGGATACTCAGCCCAGTACGATCGAGCGGATTTATAAGCGAGTCGGGCAGTATAAGAAATTATGATCGCGTTCCGAACTATTGCGAATAAGCTGAAAATTCCCGAGTCTACGGTTAGTTTCTGGAATAATAAGGGAATATTGCCGAAAAGCGAGGATATTTGTGAGATAGCGGCTTGGATTATCGAGTATTATAAGGGTCAATTAGAGGAGGAAAAGGCTAAAAAGTCGGGGAAAGGTGGACAATCCGCTTACTTTGAGGAGAAAACGCGGCTCACTTCCGCTCAAGCGGATAAGGTGGAGTTAGAGAACGCGGTGAGGGCGGGGGAATTGTTCGAGGTGGCGGCGGCGGAGAGGGCGTGGGAGGACTATATCGGCAGGTGTCGGAAACGTCTTCTCGGTCTTCCCGCTAAGGCGGCCGCGGAATTGGCGGCGATGAGCGATCCGATCGCCGTTCAGGAATATTTGAAGGATCGGGTGGATGAGGCACTTTGGGAACTAAGCCGGATCGATTTTGAAGACGAGGGGGAATCTAGCGAATCCGAGGGAGAGGCTAGGGCGGAAGGGTAAGGCGCTCTGGCCACCACCTCCCACGCTGTCGATCTCCGAGTGGGCGGATCGTTACCGGATGCTCTCGCCGGAGGCTTCGGCGGAACCGGGCCAGTGGAGAACGGCGCGGGTTCCCTACACGCGGGAGATCATGGATACGGTGGGTCGCTATCGGGAGACGGTGTGGATGGCATCGGCTCAGGTCGCGAAAACCGAGATTTGTCTGAACACGCTCGGCTACTATATGAGCCAAGATCCGGCCCCGTCGATGTTGGTCGAACCGACGATCGATATGGCCGAGGCGATTTCTAAAGACCGGATCGCGCCGATGTTACGGGATACTCCTATCCTTAACGGATTGGTGAAGGATAGGCGATCGAAGGATTCCGAGAACGCTATCCTCCATAAGTCTTTTCCGGGGGGACAACTCACGATGTCGGGGGCGAATTCTCCCGCGTCTCTCCGTTCGCGACCGAAGAGGTTCATGCTGTTAGACGAGATCGACGCTTACCCGTTCAGCGCGGGGGCGGAAGGCGATCCGGTGACTCTGGCGGTCAAGCGAACGGTGACGTTTTGGAACCGTAGGATCTTCTACGTTTCGACCCCGACGATCAAGGGGGTCTCGCGGATCGAGAAACTGTGGGAGAAGTCGGATAAGCGGTATTATTTCGTTCCCTGTCCCCATTGCTCGAAAGAACAGCGATTCGTCTGGGAGCGGGTAAAGTGGGAGGAAGAGAAAGATTCCGACAGAGTAACCGCGTGGTACGAGTGCGAACACTGCGAGGGGCGCATTACCGACGCTCATAAGCCGGCGATGTTGGCGGCGGGTCGGTGGGTTGCGACCGAGCGGAAAAATTCGGTACCGGGATTCCATATTTGGGAGGCTTATAGCCCGTGGGTGAAGTTTCACGAGATTGTTCGGGATTATCTCGACGCGAAGGACGATAAGAATCAATTACAGGCTTTTTGGAATACTTCGCTGGGATTGCCGTTCGAGCAGGAGGGGGGCGAGGCTCTCCAGTGGCGGCAGTTGATGGCGAGGGCGGAACCCTATCGGCCTCTGTCGGTTCCGCGGGGCGCTCTCCTGTTGACGGCGGGGGTGGATGTTCAGGCGAATCGCTTGGAGTGTTCGATCTGGGGGTGGGGCCGGGGCGAAGAGGCGTGGCTGATCTACCATGTCGTGCTGTACGGCGATCCGCTTCAAGAGGAGGTGTGGGAACAATTGGACGCGATTCTCGGCGCTACCTACACGCACGAGTCGGGGGAATTGGCGATTTCGGCGATGGCGATCGATACGGGATATCTGCCCGATCGGGTCTACAGCTTCACCCGCAAGCGCGCCCGGTGCTACGCGGTGGCCGGGTCTACTAGCGCGGGTCGTCCGGTGGTGGGTCGTCCGTCGCTTCAGGAGGTGAAGGGGACGAACGGGAAGCCGTTGAAGAAAGGGGTCAGCCGGTGGCCGGTGGGAACGGATACGGTGAAGTCGGCGATTTACGCCCGGTTACGCCTCGCCGAACCGAGGGCGGGATACTTGCACTTCTATCAAGGGGTGGAGGATGAATACTTTCAGCAGTTGTGCGCGGAGAAGGTGGTCACGAAATTTTTGAAGGGATATCCTAAGCGGGAGTGGGTGAAGATCCGTCCGAGGAACGAGGCGCTGGATTGTCTGGTTTACGCTTACGCCGCCGCCCACCTTGCGGGATTGTTGCGGATTAACTGGGATAAGTTGGAAGCGGCGTTATTCCCGCCTCCCCCGGCGGAAGAGAAGAAAGATCCGCCACCGTCTCCCCCGCCACGGGAACGGAAACCGTGGGTCGATCGGGAGCGATGGCGGAATTTTCGGGATAGATAATTGTCCGAAATTACGATCGAGGTAGGAACTCACGCGCGCGCATCATGACACCCACTCTCGGAATTCCTCCCAAAATTGTGGCCGGCGACTCGGTAAGCTGGTCGGATCATTTGCCTGATTACCCTCCCTCGGCGGGGTACGAATTAAATTACGCGATTCGGGGCGCGTCGGGAATGCCGGTTAACGTGACCGCCACGATCGAGGGAGGCGATTTTCTCTCGACTCTAACCCCCGCTCAAACCGCGGATCTCGCCCCCGGCGCTTACTACTGGCAAGCCTTCGTTACTAGGGGGATAAACGTGAGGATCACGGTCGGTTCCGGGCGGTTGGAAGTGGCCGCCAATCTCGCGACCGCGGACAATTACGACGGGCGATCGGAGGCGGAACGGGAATTAGCCGAGGTTCGGAAGGCGATCGCCCACGTTCTGAGCGGCGGCCAGTCGTACAAGATTCACGAGCGGGAGTTTACCCGCGCGGATCTCGAAATTCTAATGGCGAGGGAAACCCAGTTACGGGTACGGGTGGCGCGGGAAAAGAACGGATCGTCGAACGTTAAAATTCGCTTTAGGTAGGATATGGGGAAAAAGAATAAGAAAAAGAAAAAATCTCCCCTTCCCGTCACGGAAAAGCGGGGATACGACGCGGCGCGCCGAACGCGGGCTACTTTCGATTGGAAAACTTCCTCGGCTTCGGCGGATTCGGAATTGACCGACCTGCCCGCGCTCCGGAACCGATCGCGCGACCTCGTGCGGAACAATCCTTATATCAAGAGGGCGATCTATACCACG
The DNA here is from genome assembly GCF_036688125.1 of Pannus brasiliensis CCIBt3594. Taxonomy (NCBI): domain Bacteria; kingdom Bacillati; phylum Cyanobacteriota; class Cyanophyceae; order Chroococcales; family Microcystaceae; genus Pannus; species Pannus brasiliensis. The sequence continues at coordinate 54,066 of NZ_JBAFSM010000018.1, forward strand.
ATTCCCGATAACGTGGTGGGCGCGTCGGGGATTCGCTTTCAGTCTCAGGTGAAACGGAAACGGGGCGATCGCCTCGACGACGCGATCAACACGCAGATAGAGGAGGCGTGGCAGGAGTGGCAGGAGGCGGCGTACTGTCACACGGCCGGGAAATTGACTTTCGCGGGAATCCAGCGTCTCGCGATCAAGTCGGCGGCGGAATCGGGCGAGATCCTGTTCCGGCTTGTCCGTCGATCGTTCGCGGGGTCTTCGGTCTCGCTCGCGGTGGAAGTTTTGGAGGCGGATCAGCTTTGCGAGACCCACACGATCGGGAACTACGGGGACAACGTGGTGAAGATGGGGGTGGAGTTTGACGAGTGGCTTCGTCCCGTCGCTTACCACTGTTACCCGTACCACCCCGGCGATACCCGTTTTCGGAGCGCGACCCGGAACGCTCGTTTAGTACGAATTCCCGCGGACGAGGTTATTCACTTTTTCATCACCGATCGCCCCGGCCAGTCGCGCGGGGTTCCGTGGCTTCACGCCGCTATCTCCCGGATGAGGCAACTCGGGGAATTCGAGGAAGCCAAAATCATGCAGGCGCGAGTACAAGGACTCGTCGCGGCTACCGTGGAAACGGGAGATCCGGAATTAATCGGATCGGGCGATTTGGAAAATAAGGAAGGGTTGATCGAGGATCTCGAACCCGGAATCATTAAGTATCTCGCGCCGGGGGAACGATTTCAGGGATTCGCGCCGACTAGCCCGAATGATAACGGGAAGGAATTTATTAATTCTCTCCTGCGATCGGCGGCGATTTCCCTCGGCCCGAGTTACGAGGGTTTCACGGGCGATTATTCCCAGGTGAATTTCTCGTCGGCGCGGACGGCGAAGCTTCAGGAACAGGACTGTTACCGCTATTTACAGCGGTGGGTGATCGATGATTTTCTCACGCCGCTTTATAAGATTTGGCTCGATCAGGCGGTTCTCTCCGGGCGGGTGAAGATCGACGATTATTTTCAGAACCGGACTTTTTACTGCAAGCCTAAATTCACGCCGCGCGGGTGGAGTTACGTCAATCCCCAACAGGAGGCGGCGGCGAATCTGCTATCGGTTCAAGCCGGGTTCACGACGCTGACGGACATCGCGGCGGAGAACGGGCGGGATCTGGAGGAAATGGTCAAGACTCGCGCGAGAGAGTTGGAATTGTTCCGACAGTACGGAATCCCGCTCGATAGCACTCCCGCGCCCGTGAGTGAGGAACCGGTGATCGTTGGCGAGAAGGCGTGGAAACAGGAAATGCTGATCCGGCAGTATCGGCGGAATCAGGCGCTTTGGAATCGGGAGTAAATCGGAAAGTATTTCCGATTCGAGTTTTGTCCGAATTTACGATCGAGGTAAGGAATAGAGGGATACTATGGTCGCGACTCAGGTTAAAGCGCCGGAAACGGGAAAGATTTTCACGAGAGAATTCACCGCAAAAGTTCGGGCGGTAGAGGGATCTTCGGATAGAATAACGTTTTCTTTTTCTTCGGAGGAACCGGTCGATCGCTGGTGGTATAGGGAAATTCTCAGCCACGAACCGGGCGCGTTCGATTTAAGCCGGGTTTCGGGAATGAATTGGCTATGGAATCACAAAATGGATGTGGTTCTCGGCAAGGTCGAACGGATTTGGTTGGGGGACGATAAACGGCTGTACGCGGAAACGCGCTGGTCGAAAAAGCCCAGCGTTCAAGACTTCAGAATCGACGTGGAAGACGGGATTCTCACGAATATGTCGTTTGGATATTCGGTGGAAGAATACCAACGACAAGCGATTCCCGCTCAGGATGATGTCGATCCGGAAGAGGATGATATTGACGAGGAATGTCCGACTTATATTGGGACGAAGTGGAAAATTTACGAGATTAGCCTCGTTTCGGTTCCCGCCGACAGCACGGTGGGTATCGGGCGCGCTCTGTCCGAATTTACGATCGAAGAAAGACGACCTACTCAGGGAGGAATCGAGGTGAGTGAAGCGGCAGTATTAGAGGAAAGAGCAAAAGAGACCAATCGAGTCCGCGAGATTTTGGCGGCGGCGGAATTTTTCCATCTGCCGGATCTCGGTCAGACGCTCGTGGAAAAGGGAACCTCGATCGAGGAAGCCTATAAAATTTTCAGGAAAGAAGCCAATCCGGAGCAAAACCCGGTAGCAACGCCGATCGATCTCGCTCTCGGACTGAAAAACGCCGATCAGCAAGAATATTCAATCCGGAAAGCGATTCTCGCGGCCGCCTACGGGCGGAGTAGTACCGAGGGGCGCGAGGCTGGGCGCGAGTGGGAATACAGCGACGAAATCGCCAAGCGGATCGGCAAATCGAAACCGGAAAAATCGATTTTTATTCCGGTGAGAGATTTAAAGGTTTTCGCTGGCCAGCAACAACGCGCGTCGTTAATCGCGGGAGATAACCAGTTTGGAGGCTTCACGATCGATACCGAGCTTCGCGCTCAAGACTTTATCGATCTTCTCCGAAATCAGGCAAAAGTGATGATGCTGGGGGCGACACTCCTAACCGGACTAGAGGGGCCAGTTAATATCCCCCGACAGGCCAGCGCGGGACAAGCTTTCTGGCTCGGCGAGGAAGCGTCGATCACGCCGTCCCGCCTTGGATTTAACCAGGTCGGGCTACGGTACAAGACGGTTGGTGCGAGACAATCCTACACGCGGGATTTAATGTATCAAAGTTCGCTTGATATTGAAATGTTGATCCGGATGGATCTAGCGATGATTCTCGCGTTAGCGATCGATAAAGCGGCTTTATGGGGAACTGGAATGAATAATGAGCCGCGGGGAATCGCGAATACCGCAGGGGTTAATTCGATCGATCTCGGTACGAACGGCGGCGAGTTAACGTGGTTTGACGTGGTAAACGCGATTAAATTGGTCAAGAAAAACAACGCGGCGATCGGGGCGATTAGTTGGCTCGGTAACGCGGAAGTTGAAGCCAAGTTGATGACCACCCCGAAACAGGCCGACGGGGTTGAAGGAAACTTTATTCTTTCCGAGCCTGGAATGATGGCGTATCCTCGACTTTGCGGCTATCGGTTCGAGACTTCCGAGCAAATTCCCTCGGATCTGGAAAAAGGAACGGGTATCAATTTAAGCGGTTTAGTTGCCGGGGTTTTTAGTCAGGTTGTTATCGGTCAGTGGGGCGTTCTGGAAATCGAGGCGAATCCTTATTCTGGCGAGGTTTGGCCGAAAGGAGCGTTCGACGTTCGGGCGATGCAATCGGCCGATGTTACTCTCCGTCACGAGGAAAGTTTTACCGTATTCACCGATATCGTTACTGCATAAAGAGAAATATGAAAGTCAAAGTTCGGAAAAGTTTTAATGTTGAATTGAAGCGGGAAGGCGATCGTCAGCGCTATTCCGAGGGCAAAATTCTCGAAATCACCGACGAAGAATACAAGCTGATCAAACATCAGGTTGAAATTGTTTCCAGCACGAAACCTAGTAAAGAATAATTATCCACCTTCACCATCTCAAGAAAATTATGCCTTTAGTCAAAGTTAAAGACGGATGCGCGATCGCTCACGCTAATGTCGATTACGTTGCCGGGGATGTTGTCAATCTGCCCGAGGAATATATCGGCTTTCACGGGCAGAGTGTTGACCGATTGCCGGAAGAACCCGATCGAGAGGAGGTTTCCCCCGAGGGAAAGTCTCCAGTTCTAAATCTAGAAGACGAAGAAAGTCCCGACTATGATTGAAGAGACGTTATCTAGTTTTTTCGAGGATTTCGGGGTAGTCGCGCGACGGGCCGATAATTCCGAATTCCTCGTTTTTTTTGACGAGTCACATTCGCCGATGGAGGTGGGCGCGGAGGGGCGATCGATCGTTGCTACCTGTCCGACTTCCGAGGCGAATTTCGATCACGGGGACACGTTAGAAATCGACGGGAAAAGTTATTCGATCGTCGGGGTTCGTCCCGTGGATGACGGCAAGATTACCGAACTGGATTTGAGGTATGAGTAAATATAACGATGTGTTCGCAAAACGATCGGACGGCTCTGAATTCTTGGTTTTGATTGATAAATCGATAAGACCGGTTGCTAAAGGCGAATTAATGGTCGTTCTTTGTCCAACTTCGGAAGTAAATTTTAATTGCAATGATACGCTAGAAATTTATGGAAAAACTTACTTGATTGTTGGTATTCGTCCCAAGGAAGGCAAAGTTACCGAATTGGATTTGAGGTATGAGTAGCGCGCGGCAGAAGATTTTAGAGGATCTGAAAGGGCTTCTCGAACAGATTCCCGAGTTTCCGAAGGTTTACTACTGGAAGGATCTCGATTTCCAGTTCGAGGAGAACGCGATCGAGTTCCGCGACCCGATCGAGGACACTAAGAGCGTTAACGTCCCCTATCAGAAATGCCTGTACGTGGTCGTTTCCGCGGTGAAGTTCACGGATAATCTGTTAGAGGACGGGAGCCAGATTCTGGCGATTCTGGAGGGGGCGATCGTTAAACTTTCTGTCACGCCTGGAAACGTATCGCTTAAATCAAACGAGAAAGTCGTCCAGACTAAGGGGAAAACGGCGATACGGGTGGTTGTCAAGATCGAGGTTGTTTACCGCGAGGAACTAGAAGATTCACCAACCTCGCCGTAGAACGACGAGGATTGCCGGAACCAATTCTGGCGACGTAAGAGGTGAATAGCCCGTAGAGCCGCTAGATGCCACAGACTTCCGAATACTTCCCTCGTTCGGATTATCTCTAAGCCCGATTGGTCGGGCGTTGGGTAAGGCCAAGCCATGTTTCTAGCGGTGGGCGAAGGGACTTAAACTCGAATTCGAGGATTATCTCCTTATGCTAAGAGTACCCGTGATTTCCCCAGACAATCGACCGTTAATGCCGACCAAAGCGAGTCGGGCGAGACGGTGGATTCAATCCGGCAAAGCGATCGGCAAATTTAACGACCTCGGACAATTCTACGTCCAACTACTCGAATCGCCGAGCGACACCCGAACCCAACCGATCGCGGTCGGCATCGACCCCGGTAAAAACTACACGGGAATCGGTGTCGTATCCTCCCTTTTCACGCTCTGGACGGCTCACCTAGAGCTTCCCTTTAAAAAAGTGAGAGAGCGGGTGGACAATCGCCGATTAACGCGACGGGGACGGAGAAGTAGACGGATAAACCGAAAAATCCCCTTCGCCCTCAGAGCGCACCGTCAAAAAAGGTTCTCGAACCGGAAACAGGGGAAATTACCCCCTTCTATCCGAGCGAACCGTCAACTAGAGATCCGGGTCGTCTCCGAACTCTCGAAAATCTTCCCGATTACCGACATCTATTTGGAGTACGTGAAAGCGGACGTTGACCTAACATCGGGAAGATCGTCGGCTAAGTCGGGGAAAGGATTTTCCCCCGTTATGGTCGGACAGAAATGGGCGCTCGAACAACTAGAACAATTCGGGTCCGTTCACACCCGTCTCGGGTGGGAGACCGCCAATCTCCGAAACCATCTAGGGCTAGAGAAATCGAAGAAAAAATCCGAGCGCTCTTTCAACAGCCACGCGGCTGACGGGGTAACGTTAGCCTGTTTCCGATTTCTCGATTACCGACCGTTCCGAACCGCCAACACGCGCGGTCACGAGTGGAAAGGCGGTGTCACCCTGACACCCGCTCCTTTTGCCGTGATTAAACGTCCCCCGATTAGCCGTCGCCAGCTTCACCTGATGGTTCCCGCCAAGGGAGGGGTCAGACGGAAATACGGGGGAACAACGACAAAATTCGGTCTACGCAAGGGCGATCTCGTTAATAGCCCCAAAGGAATCGGTTATGTCAGCGGACAGACCGAAAAACAGTTATCTGTTAGCGATGCCAATTGGAAACGATTGGGACAGATAGCCTCTAGTAAAGTAACGTTAATCCGACGCTCTACCGGTTTGATAGTTACTTACTAGAGAAATATAAAGCCGTCCTCCGCTTCGCTAAAGGACGGGGTTTCAAACCCAGAATTTTCGATGAGGATTTTAGCTTTAACTGTTTTGTTCTGCGCGGGAATTTTCTTGGCATCCGCCGCTCATACTACTCCCTCGGACTCGTCGCCTAAAGAGTCTCAATCGTTAAATCTCGGAAAATTATTCGAGGATAATATAGTTCCTATTATCGGATTTATTATTTTTTTAACCCGATTGGAGTACAGCGTTAAAGAAATTAAAAAGGATATTGACAATCAAAATAAGCTTTTATCTTTAGAATTACAATCACTTCGTCTTAATATCGCGGAGGTAAAAACCGAGATTCACGAGACCTCGGCTAACGCAAAAGCCGAAATTCAACTGGTCACTAACAAGCTTAACAGTACAAACCGTATTCTTTTCAGCCTAGTCGATTTTATTAACAGCGATCGGAACGAGGACGGGAAAACGCTGTTCGTGGTCAGTAAGTTTGACAAATACGACTAGCGCGCTCTGTCCGAAATTACGATCGAGATAGGCTTCAGTTGAAAAGGAACGGAGAAGATGGTCAATAACCGCTACATCATGGGTCAGGGAAAGGTATATCTCGACTCGATCGACCCGGCCACGGGTTTACCGATGGGGAAAGCTCGGTTTGTCGGCAATGTGCCGGATGGGGGCTTGATGTTTAACATCGCCGTAACCAAGTACGAGCATAAAGAAAGTTTTACCGGGCAGGGGTTGATCGACGCGAGTATCGAGAGAGATCCCGTGACCACGGGGATGCTCCGGCTGGAAAGTTTCGATCGGGCAAATCTGATCCTCGCGTTTTACGGGGAAGGGGCGACGGTCGCGGGGGGAACGGTATCCGCGGAATCCCACACCGCGTATAAGGGATTCGCTTTCCAGTTGGCTAAGATGAATCTAGAAAGTTTTACCAGTCTGACTAATAATGCCTCGCCTCCCGTTCCTTACGTGAAAGGAACCGATTACACGATCGATCTGAAGAGCGGGATGGTGGAAATTCTCGCGGACGGGGCGATCGCTGACGAGTCGGAAGTTCGGGCGAATTATGTCGCGCTGGGTACGGAACGGGTGACGGGATTCGCCAAGACGAACGAGGAATTCTGGCTAATTTTTAACGGCAAGAATAAGCTAGACACGGATAAGCCGGTTAAACTTCAGATTTTTAAATGTCGATTCCAGCCGGCGAAGGCGCTCGATCTGATTAACTCGAATAACACTCAGGCGAATTTGGAAATGGATTTTTCCGCGATCTACGAGGAACGAATCGCCGAGATGGCCGCGTATAAAGGCGGTTTGTTTAGTATCGAACAAACTCAGGCGGCGTAAAGTTTCCCCGACGATGAGAAGATAATCGGGGCGTTCTCGCCCCATTTCTTAAGTATTTTCAGTGTTACCGTTAGCGGGGCGGGTTTCCCCGTTCCATTTTTTAGGAATATGTCTAGAAAGCAATTGGCGATTTTAATTCCCGCGCGGGAGTTCGATACTTCGATCGGCCCGATCACGTTGAAGCCTTTCCCGTTGAAGCATTGGAATAAGGTGTTCGATATGATTGATCGATATAAAGCTTTATTTCACGAAGACCCCATTACAGTCACCGGGAAGGATGGCAAACCGCAAACGGTGATGATGAGAATTTCGATAGAAGAGGCGCTCGTTATTTTACTTCAAAAGGCGGGAGAAAATTATTTAATTCTCAAGGATCTAGGGGAATTAATCTCGCTCTGTAGCGGCGTGGAAGTCGAGAAAATCGAGGAGCTTCAATACGATGAAATTGGCTCCCTGTTGATGGAGATCATCGATCAGAATGGTGATTTTTTTCGCCAGATCGGGGCGAAGATCAACGGGACGGAAACGCCGGAAGCGGAAGAAACGCCAGCGCCCGAAGCGGAAGCGCAGATGACTGGGGCCGAAGAATCTCCCGTTTAATCCGATTCGGCCATAGATGGCAAGATATCCAGAATTACAGCTTTCAACAGATTCAGCTATTTTTGGAATCTGCCCAAGCGATCGAGAGGGAAGAGCGACGGGTTAACCTTCTCGAATCCGCGCTCGCCGCTCAGGGGTCGCGGGATTCGATCGAGGAACGACTTAGGGATTTGGGGGCGTGATGGCAGGCGATTATTCTGGATTTAAGGCTATTGTTTCGGCGGTCGATCGCGCGCGGGAACAGATCATCGTCGAGAGCGAGAAACAGCTAGTCGTGACGCGCGCTATTCGCGAGGATCAGCGTCTCCAGCTTCCGGTTCTCGATCGCATCGCCGAAGCGTTCCGCACCCGGCTGACCGCCGTTCAGGAGAATTTCGCCGCCGTCCCGCGCCGGTTGGAAGTTCGGAATTTGAAGTTAGAAACGGGAACGGTGACGCTGACCGCCCGTAGCGTGATCGTCGAGACGCGCGGCGCGTTGGGGAATGCCCGACAGCAGGAGAAGCGCGACGATGAACGATTAGCTAGGGCGATCGGCGAACAGATGAAAAATGTTCGCGTTCAGGGCGGGGGGTTGGGAAATCCCCTACAGCTAATCGGCTTAGGTCTGTTCACGGGAATCGGATTCCAGTTCGGCGCAAATTTCGCGCGCGGGTTCGAGCAAACGTTTTCAAAAAGAACCGGGTTTAGTTCTAGGGGAGCGGGGAAGGCGATCGGGGACGTAGCGGGAACGCCGATCGAAAAAATACAATCTCTTGAATTACCAGAAAAACTTAAAGAATCCGCCGATTATTTCCTCAAAAAACTCAGATCGGTTCGATACGCGCTAGGAGAAGCGATAGCATCGGCGATCGAAGATGACGGAGATTTTACAAGTAAAGCAAAAACTTTTGGAAAAGTTTTGCAAGATGAAGGAAAAAAGTTTACCGATGGAATTAACGATGACTTAGCGAAAGCTGGAGAAGATTTTACTAATTTATTAAAAACTATTCCTAGTTTATTAACCTCTCCCCTAGATAGCTTGCTAAAAAAACTTCGTCAGGAAGCTTTACAAGATTTAGGGGAAGATTTGGTTAAAAAGCGAGCGGAACAAATCGCCAAAGAAAATAAACGTAGAAGCTCTGTTCGTGCTATTGATGATAACACTGAAGAATTAATTATTACGGTCGGTGGCTACGCGGGAGCTAGAGGTCTTTCTGGTCAAAGAATACCTAAAATTCTTTTAGAACAAGCCGAAGATAACGTAGCGGCTATCGCTGTAAATAATCCATCTACCGATATACCTAAAGATGTTTTAGAGGACAGAGATAAACGATGGAAGGCTTCTTTTTCGAGTGTCGCGCGCCCCAATATTCGCGGGTATTCTCCAGATGCGATCGAGATGGCCGCTCAAGCTTTAGCCGCTCTAGAAAAAAATCCCGAAATAAAAATTAAATTAGTCGGGGAAAGTGGGGGCGGGTTTGTTGCTGAAGAAGCGACCGCTTTATTAAATATTTTGGGTTACGGCGATCGGGTGCAAGGGTTAGGAATAGGAACTCCCGAATTAATTGGGGGTTTAGGTTTAAAAAACTTTAATAAATTGCTGTCGCCCGACGATCCGCTAGGATACGTTGCCGAAAAATTTGCAGATTTCGGATTAGCCAAACAAACCCCCGATCAGCAAATAAGAGGAGCGACACAGCACCCGATCGAGGGCTATATTCATTTACCCGAAGTTAGACAAAAGCTGTTTGGAGACGCTACAACAACGGCGGGAGAATCTAGAAAAGTTTTAGAGTTTGTAGATTTTAATGTTAAGGCTTCAGAAAAAGCAACAACCGAATCAGGAAAAAATTATTATAAAAATCAATTTGAAGGAAATTTAAAAGAAATTCAAGAAAGAATTCGATCGGCAACGGGAAAAACGGTTTTAAAAAATTTAAAACAAGCTGAAGAACTCTTAACGTCAGCTTTAAATAAGTTACAGCCTAGCAACACTCCAAAAGCTGAAGAACCGAAAAAGCTGATCGATCGATACCTCGTTTATATCGACAAATTAATCGAAAGAGCGAGGGAGGAAGCCGAAAATCGGGTCAGAACGCTCGTTCCGAATTACGCAAACCTAACCATTCCCGAACGGAAAGAGTTCGCTCAACAGTTCCGAGCGGACATATCCAAAGAAATTAAGAAATTCCGAATGGCCGTGGAAGACGAGGAAGGCGAGATCGCGGTGGAAATCGGCGAAAGAATTCTCGGCATGATTCAGCCGGTTCGCAAGATTTACGAGGATCTGCTCGATAATCTCCCCGCGGACTATTCTGGCACTCGATCGATCCGCGGACAGTTGAAAACGTTGACCGCTGTTCAAAACGAGGTCTTACGAGGTCAACCGAACCAGAAAGGCCGGGCGAACAAGGGGTTGACGCAGATCGTCGGGGACGATACCGCCGAGGGATTGATTCAAGGTATCGAGGCGCGGCTGAACGAGGTAGAGGCGAGTGGGGAGGAACTGGGCGAGGCGGCGATCGAGGGGGCGAAAAACCGGCTCGGTATCGCGTCGCCGTCGAAAGCGTTCGAGCGGATCGGTCGGTGGGTGATCGAGGGATTCGAGAAAGGGGTTAGCGGTTTGGAAACCGCAACCGTAGAACAGATCGGCGGGTTCGTAGTGGCGACCGATCGGGGAGTTGCGACGCTCATCAATAAAACGAAATCGGGGTTCGATTCGCTGGTCGATAGCGTTTATAAGCGTTTTCCCATCCTGAAGGAACTGCAAGATTTGATCCTCGGCATCGGGGCCGGGTTCCTCGTCGGGAACGCACTGGAGGCGATCGTCGGGTGGGTGACGCAACTGGCAAACTCGTCTTTCGACGCGGTGACGGAACTTGAATCTATGCGCCGCGCTTTATCGTCGGTGTCGGGTAGCGCGGAAACGGGGGCGCGGGGACTAGCGTTCGTGCGGGAGGAGGCGAAACGACTGGGAATCGACCTACAGACCGCCGAAAAAGCCTACGCCGCATTGAAAGCGGTAACACAGAATAGTTCGATCCGCGGTTTCCAAGCCGATCGCATTTTCAGCACTTTCGCCGAGACCGCCGCTCTCCGGGGGCTGTCCAACGAGGAACAGTCAAGCTTATTCAGGGCTTTAGGGCAGATCGGTGGGAAAAACCTGAGCGCGGAAGAGGTCAAAGGCCAGTTGGGCGAGATTCCAGGGCTGGCGTTTGAGGCGACCCTTGCGCGGGCGTTGGGCGTGAGCGTCGCCCAACTGGGAGACATTTACAAGGAAGGAAAATTATCGGGGGCGGACGTTCTGCCGAAAGTGGCCGCGCAGTACGCCGCGGAAAACGCCGCGATTCAGGGAAGCTCGGAAACCACCGTTCAGGCACTCACCCGCTACCGGAACGCCGTCCTCAACCTTCAACGAGCGTTCGAGAGTTGGGTCGCTGGCTCGAAACCGTTCTTTAACGCTTTCGCCGCGGGAATCGAGAAGATTACCGAGTTAATCCCCGCTCTATTGAAGTATATCGGGATTTTCTCGACCTCCCTGTTGCTGGAAACCATCTTTTCGATCGGGGAATATTTCCTCAAATCGGCGGCGGCGCAAGCGGTTTTCGTGAACGGTTTGAAAGCCGTCGTTAGTCTGGGTCAATACGTCATTCCCCAGCTTCTCGCTTTCCTGAAAACGTTCGTTCTGGTGACGCTCGCGGTGGACGCGGTGACGAACGCTTTATCGATATTAAACAATAATCCTTTTCCCGAACTAACTAAAAATGTAGAAGCGGCAACGGCGCGCGTTAACGCATTGGAAAGAGCGTTAAAAGCGGCGGGACGAGCGACCCAAGAGATTAATCCCGATTTGCCGAACCGCGAGGAGGATATTTCCACTTCTGGAACGTGGAACCTTTTCGGGCTAGATACTAGATTTAATTTAGAGGGAACTAGAAAATTTTTACGACTGAGGACACGAGGGCAAGAAGAACTAGCAAATTTTCAAATCAATACGGGAAATTTGTTATCAAAGGTCGATCGCAACCTATCGGAACAGTTCGATTCTCAAAAGGTTCTCGCGGATATTAAAGAAATCGATAAGGAACTGACAACCATCCGATCGAGACGCTTCAACATTCCCGCGGGAGATAGAAAGGCTTATGATGCCTCGATTAAAGAGGAACAGAAGCTTTTAGAGAAACGGGACGAACTATTAAAAATAACTGCACAATTCCAGCAGAATTTACAGGCGGATAAGACCTCGATCGAGGCGACGCTGAAACTACTAGATGAACTGGTCGCGCGGAAAGGGATTACCGCCGACGCGGAAAAGTCGATCCGGGCGGCACTGGAATCGCGATTACAGGATATCGAGAAGACGAATACCACGTTCGAGGATCTGACCTCTAGCCTTGCCAAGAATGTAAACGCCCTCTCGCTCGCGTTGCGGAATCTGGGAGAAAACGCCGCTTATTTCAACGAGAATCTAGAGCGTTCCGCCACGAACGCGCGAACCCAGTTTATCCGGCGCGCGCGGGCCGCGGGATTGGGGAGCCAGCTAACCGACGTGGGGATAGACTCGATCGATCGCTCTACCCTCGAATCCCGCCTCGTCTTCCTGCGCGACCAGTTAGGCGCGGTTAACGAGTACCTGACAAAACCGGACTTTTCCAGCCTTCTCGACGAACTGCGAAAACAGGCCGAGGACGCGGGGCTGAACCTGGAAAACACGGCGACGATCGATCGACTGTTAGAAGAAAACCGCTCGCAACAGGAAACGGCGGTACTGAACGCCCTAAAAGAACAGCTACGGCTGAAAACCGAGATCGGGCAGACGGAGGAAAACCTAGAACGATCGATTTCCTCGGCCCGATCGACGCTGACCGACCTAAACCGTTCCGCCGAGGATTTTTTCTTTAACCTCACCCAGCAGATCCGCGAGGCGTTGGTGGAGGTCGATCGGATTCGGAATCGGCTGAGATACGGGAATCTGAGAACCCGTTTACAGCGCGCCCTCGTCCCCGGTTCGGATACGTTCGTCAACGGGCTAGTCTCCCAGATTCAGGGGATATTCGATCAAGCCTCGAACATTGTCGAACAGGTTCTCGGCCAACGTTCCGCCCGGATTAATTTCGCCGGGGAGCGCCGGGGGCTTCAAGCGGAGTTGGAAAATTTCACCCGCGGACTCGGGGGAGCGACAGAGGCGATCGAGATTTTCCGGCGATCGTTATTAGGAGGTGGGAGTCAGGAGTCGGGAGTCGGGAGTCAGGGGTCGGGAAATTTCCGCCCGACATCCGCGACGGGCGGCGCGAATTCCAAACAGCGCGCCCTGATCTGGGCGGCCAACCAACTCGGATTAAAACCCGAAGAACTGGGGGCGATCATTAGCTGGGAGACCGGCGGAACGTTTAACCCGGATAAGGTCGGCGGCGCGGGAAATAACTATCGCGGGTTGATCCAATTCGGGCCGCCAGAGCGGAGACAATTCGGGGTCTATCCGGGACAACCGTTCGAGGATCAGTTAAAGTCGGTTGTCGCCTACTTCCAAACTCGCGGATTTAAGCCGGGAATGGGCTTACTTCGCGCCTACGCTACGGTACTCGGCGGGAATCCGAACGTGAACGTTCACGCCCGCGATTCTTTCGGCACTTCGCCCTATTCCGCTTTCCTTAACCAGCTTTCCCCCGGAAAACCGCACTACGAGTCCGCGCGCCGTTTCCTCGCGGGGGCGCTCTCTCCGGGTCAGTCGGGTGGGAGCGGCGCGGCCGGCGGCTCCACTTCTCCCCCTCCCGTCGTTACCGCGCCGGTTATCCCCGCGGTGGATACGGATCGGGCGAGGGTGCTGACGGATACGCTCACCCGCGTTCGGGAGCGGCAGATTAATCTAGGCGACGCGTCGGTTCGGCAGGAAATTGAGAATTTTATCTTGAATCTCCAACAAACCCGCGAACAGATCCTGCGACAGATGGGCGACACCATTCGATCGACCCGGCAATCGGTGGTAGACGCGCGGAACTCGCTGGCCGACACCCGCGCCCAATACTCTCCCCAAACCCAGAGCGCCCAACTCCAAGGTGATCTACGGAATATCGAGAATCAGTTTAAATCTTTTGATAATCAGTTATTCGAGCAGGAAAGAAGCCTACAGGATAACGTCACGGGATTGGAGAAACTATTAGGGCAGATAACGCCCGTTATTGACGCGTTAAAATCGTCGGGAAACGCGGTCGATCGACAGTCGGCGGAATTTCTGCAAGGGCTGACGGGACAGATTACCCGTGACCGAGATTCCTATCGGGGAATGCTCGCGGAGATCCGATCGCTCCGGGAACAGTTGAAATCGGGGAAACTGGACGCGGAAGCGTTCGTTCAGGCTCAAGCCAAGTTACGGCAGATTCAGGCGGATCTAGAGCGGATCGGGATCGAGTTAACCGTGGCTCAAGGACAGAATAACGCGGAACTGGAGCGATCGATCGGGCTTCTCCAATCCCGCCAACAGTTAGAAGCCGATATACTGCAAATCTCTAGCGATTTCGCCGATAACGAGACGGAACGGACGAGACGGATCGGACTCGCGCGCGAACAGGCGAAAATCCGGGAACGGGAAATCGAGTATCAGTTCCAGAGCAAGAATCTGGCGAAGGAACTCGATATAATCTCCCAACGGTTAGCGATCGCCCAGAACCTGAGCAATTTAGGCAAACGCAACGAATTACAGCTATTAGAATCCCAAAAACAGCTAGAACAGCAGATTCTAGAGATTAAAAAGCAGTATCCCGACCTCGCCGAACAGGAACTCAGAATCCAACTGACGCGGGAGGCGGCCACCCAACGGGAACAGCAGTTCGAGAACGATTATCGGAATCAGAAACTGGAACGGGAGAAAGAAATTCTCGATCTCGATAATCAGATCGCGGAGGCGACGGCGGCCCGGTTGGAGGGTGACGGGCGGATATTCGAGGCGGCCGCCCTCCGGGAGCAGGCGGCGTTCGCGGCGGAACTCCTACGTTACGAACAACAGATCGAGGAAATCCGGCAGAGATATTCCGATGACCCGCAACGGGCGGATGAACTGATCCGCAAGGCCACGACCCTGCGAGATCTCAATCTGGGGGCGATCGATAAACAGTTCAAGGATCTAGGCGAGACGATCCAAGATATAGGCGCGAACGCTTTCGGGACGTTTATCGAGGATGTTCTGACCGGGACGAAATCGATCGGCGACGCGTTCGCGGATATGGCGAAATCGGTTCTCGGTTCGATCGCCCAAATCGCGGCCCGGATCGCGGTGACTTCCCTATTCCGATCGATCGGGTTGAATTTCGCGGAGGGCGGGACGGTTGCCAATTTCGCCGAGGGCGGCCCGGTGAAATCGGAAAGAAATTCCGTTTTACCTTTCCGCGGGATTCAGGAGGCGTTACGGAAAGAGGGACCGCGGGGCGTTCTCGCGGTGTTCACCCCCGGCGAGGAAATCCTTTCCCTCCGCTCCGGGGAAGCCCAGCGCTATCAGAAGTTAAAGGCGATATTCGGGAAAGACCCGCTCAAGCGTATCCCTAATTTCGCGGACGGGGGGACGGTGAGCGATAATCTTCTGGCCAGTCTCGGGCCGGGTTCGATCGCCCCTTCCCGTCTGCCGATCGATTTTGCGGCAAGTCGATCGCCTTCCGGATATTCCGAAAAATCGGTCACGGTCAATAACTATATTTCCACTCCAGACCTAGGAGGATTCCAGCGAAGCGAACGAACAATCGGCAGATTGGCGGCCGAATATATCGGGAGGGCGTGATATCATGGAAATACGAGTTCGACCCCACGCCAGGGCTGAAAGAGGCGGGTATTAATATTCCCGCTAAAAGGAGAGGTGAAAGAGTACAAAAACTCTTGTTGGTGAGGGACAACACCTTCATAGTCCTCCGTCCCTAGTAGCGAAGGCGAACGGGCGACGCTGTAAGCGGATAATCCTCTAACTCGATGTTTTAGCTTGCTCTTTTTTCAAAAGCGATCGCTCGGCAAACCTTGTCACAGCCGGGCGATTCGCCTTAGAGGTAAACCATGAAAGTATCAGAAAGCTTGGTAGAAAAGGCAAAAAGTAGGCAAGTCCGCTCATCGTGAACGAAAACCCTTGCAGGGATAGGGTTTAGTCAATCAAAGGTAGACTCGAAATCTACTTTAGGGTAACACCTAACGTGGGTTCAAATCCCACCCTCTCCGTTGTTAAAAACCTTGCTAAACTCCCGTTCTGTCGGGATTATCGCTCCGGGCGATTCTCTAGTCCGTATCCCGAGCGATCGAACGCGCTGTTTCGCAGTAACTTCTCGAAATCGGTCGCGGGGACGGGGGGACTAAACAGGAAGCCCTGAATCTCGTCACAGTGATTGGCGCGCAAAAAAGCGACTTCCTCTTCTTTTTCCACGCCCTCGGCGATCACGGTTAATCCCAACTGGTGGGCCATGAGGATCAGGGCGCGGACGATGGCGGCGTTTTTCGGATTGCGATCGATGTCCTTGACGAATACCCGATCGATCTTCAGGGTATCGAAGGATAACTGGTTTAAATAACTTAACGAGGAATAGCCCGTCCCGAAATCATCGATGGCGATTTTCACGCCTAACTCTCTCAGCGTGTTGAATCGCCGGGTGGCGACGCGTATATTCTGGATCAGCGTTCCCTCGGTTAACTCCAACTCTAACGCTCGCGGCGGGATTCCCGTGGTCTGTAGGATGGCGGTGAGATCGTCCTGAAATCGCTCTTTCTCGAACTGACGGGCCGATAGGTTCACCGAGAGCCGGGGCAATTTCAAGCCGAGCGAGTGCCAGTTTGTCCATTGCTCGCAGGCCGAGCGCAGTACCCACGCGCCCAATCGCTCGATCGAGCCGTTTTTCTCGGCGATCGGGATAAACTCGTTCGGGGGGATCAGGCCCCGATCGGGATGCGGCCATCGTACCAGCGCCTCGGCCCCGGTGATCTCGCGACTGCCGATCGAGATCTGCGGCTGATAGTAAACCGCTAACCATTCCCGATCGAGCGCTTGGATTAGTTCCGTTTCCAGGGGAGAACGATCGGGCGATCGCCAGATGGGGGCTTTCGGGGAGGCGACGATCGGCGGTCTATCCCGATTTTCGAGGGTGATGAGCGGATCGACGTTTTTTTCCCGCCCCCGATCGTTGTCGGAACGGATCTCGGCGTTTTTCCGTAATCTCGCCCCGATCGCCCCTAATAATTCATCTTCATCGAAAGGTTTGATAATATAGTCGTCCGCGCCCGCGTTCATGCCTCGCCGGGTTTCCTCGCGGGTCGCTTTCGCGGTCAGGAAAATAAAGGGGATCGAGCGGATCGCGGGATATCGCTGGAGTTCGCGTAAAACCTCGTACCCATCCATTCCCGGCATCATCACATCGCAGAGAATCAGATCGGGTCGGTCGCGAAACACGGACTGTAATCCCCGTTCCCCGTTTTCGGCCTCGATCACCTCGTAATTTTCCGAGGTGAGAATCTCTTGGATCAACTGTCGGATCGGCGCTTCGTCTTCAATAACGAGAATCCTAAAACTGGATAGCATTCTACAGGCTTGGAAAGGTCGGTTTTTTCAGATCGAGATGGCTATTGTTTACACTTTAACGCGTTCTTCCGCGAAGAGAACACATCGGACAATCCGGGGAAATAATTCCTCATACCCGATCGAAAGCCGTCCGTTACGCGTCTATTCCCTAGAAGAAATTAGCTCTCCGCGAACCTACCCGATATTACAGCCGGCAAGGTACGATCTCCCCGATTTTCGGCAGGATACAGCGGGCGATCGGGGCGGGTACCGCGGATTTTCGAGAAACACTGTCCCCCGACGGGGCGCGTCCGTATTTTCCGGGTCGGGATTTATTGAACCTCCGTAATATCCCGCGGTTTCTCCCGTTCGTCCGGGACTTTTTTTTCGCGGTCGTCCGTAGTATACCGTAGTTTTCCCGCCGCTCGCGTCGCCCGATCGAGAGCCGGGGTCGGCAGAATTCACGACGCTTTCCGTTCTAGGAGCGATCGAGATCCAGAAGCCCGGCCGGAGGATCGATCTCGACGCGTTTTCGAGCGAGATCGACCACGGGAACGATCGCCTTGACGAAGGGAATTAACGCTTTCGATCGCCCTTCCCCCGTCCTTTCCTCCCCGTCGAGTAGCCTCACCTCTAAAACGTCGTTTCCCGCCGAGAAAATATCGGTGATCACCCCCACTTTTTCCCCGGTTAGATGATGGTAAACCTCCAGATTCACGAGATCGCTAACGTGATATTCATCGCCGGCCAATCGGGGGCGATCGTTTTTGTCCGCGAATAAGGTATAGCCCCGTAACGCTTCGGCCGACGTTCGATCGTCCACCCCGGACAACCGGACGATATAAATACTCTTCCCCGGTATATACCGTCCATTCAGTAGTTGAATCTCCCGGATCTCTCCCCCGTTCGGCGCCTGTAAACCCCGTTTCCCCGCTTTCTCGAATCTTTCGGGAAAGTCCGAGGACGACTGAATTCTTACCTCCCCTCGCAATCCCTGCGGGGCGACGATCGTACCGATTTCTACCCAATCTTCTCTCATTATTCTCGCGTGATTCGCTATTATTCACTTATTATAGAACAGGAGCTAGGAGCGCGATCGCTCGAACAAGATGAATCCGCTCTAGCGCTCTTTTTTTCTGGCGCTCCCGCGGGAAAAAATTGACGGTAAAAACGAAGAGCGGTTCACGCTTCCGAATTTCTCCAGGCGCGTTCGGTCCGAAGCCCCCGCGGACGATCGATCCCCTCACCCCGCGAGCGTCGTACCCGTTGAGAAGACCTCGTAACGCGATTGATTTTTGAGAGTGTAAAAACTTCAAAAACTAGAATATTACAAGATAAATAGGTTTTTTATGAAATTTTTAGGTCTAATGATTTTGATTCTTCTTCCCGCCTCCTGACTCCTGACTCCTGCCTCCCTAACCACACGACAATTTTTCAATTCCGCGCGGATGTCTATGATCGTTTGGCAAGCCGATTTCTATCATCTCTCCCGACCCTCCGCCGACGGGGAAACCCCCTGGCGGTTGACCGTTTGCGATCCGGAGGGGATTCTCCTCCACGAGAGTCAATGCCCGCGAGCGGTAGCCGGCGCGGATTGGTTGACCGAACAACTCCGATCGATCGAACCCCCTCCCGATATCGTCCGCGTTTTCCGGCCGCAGTGCGCCGGTTTATTCCGGATCGCGGCCGAACGGCTCGGTTGGCGCGTGGAATTCACCCGTCACGTTCGCGCCTTAAAACGCCTCCTACAAGCGCGGGAAATCCCGATCGCCCTCGATCGACCCCCACCGCTCTCGATCCCCGAAAATCTCCTCGGCCGGGAATGGCGGTTCGCGAGAATTCCCGCGGGCGATCTGATCGAGTTCTGGAGCGATCGACCCCTACCGATCCGCTCGATTCCCGAAGAATTTCACCCGTTAACGCTAGGGCTGGCCTCGACCGTTCCTATCCCCGGCATCGTCATCGACGGGGGTAGGAAATCGATGGATCTCGCGCTCTGGATCGAGGAACAGGTTCCCGTGTCGATCGAGCATATCCCCACCGAGGCGGATCGATCGGGCGGTTTGGTTTTAGAATCCGGATTGGTCGATCGCTGGATTCTCGCCACCTACGAGGACGAGGAAGTGGCCCGCGCGGCGCGTCTATACGGGGAAAGATTACACGACAGTCGGGGGGTACATTTCCTACTGATCGAGCCGGACGATTCCGGGAGAACCTTCACCGGTTTCTGGTTACTGCGGCAGGAAGAAAAGACCTAAACCGGTTCCGAACAGGCAGAGAAGGCCCGCCAATCCCGCGAGGGGATTATTATGAAATCCTTTCAGCCACGGGGAACCGAGATCGCTATAGCCCATCAGTCCCGCGCTATCGAGCAGGGCTAACCCCCACACCCAACCCGCGTGCAGTCCCCAGGCTAATCCTAAACTCCCGCCATCGATCGCTCGCGACAGTACCAACACCATACCCATCAACCACAGTCCGGGTAATTGGGGGACGGTTTCCCGACGTTCCCAGAGGAGATGGACGAGGGCGAATACCGAACTGGAGAGGATCGCGGCGATCGCCGAACCGGAATCTTTTTCTAACCAATCGAGAAAGAGACCGCGGAAGATCGTCTCTTCGGTGACTCCCACCCATACCGCCAACAGCAGGATCGGTAGGGATAGAGATAGGGCTTTCCCGAGGTTTTCCGGTTTCCAGATCACCCATCCGAACGCCGATTCGATCGAGAACACGATCGCCAATCCGAGCGCGGCCAGGAAAAACCCGATCGCCCCGGAGAGAAATAGCGGCCACCCCCACGCTAACCCGTGTTCCGCGAGGGAGGTTTTTTCTAGGGCTAACGTTCCCCAAAGGAGCGGGGGGGCGATCGCGTAAAGGGAGGCGACGAGGGGGAGTTTTTGCGTCGCGGTAACGGGGGCGAGAAATTTCCAGTCCAGCCGACGGGCGAGGGGCAAGGCGATCGGTATCCAGCAAATCAGCCAGAATAGCAGAAACAGGAGAATTTTCAGGAGGGCGGGAGCGTCAGTGAGCCGGAGACTATTCATAGGGCGGGACTCGGGAGGCAGGAGGTAGGAGGTTTTCAGGGCGCGAGTGTTCCGGTATCTGTCCCGAATTAACCGCGAGCGTCGATCCGCGTTCGGCTTTTCCAAAGAATCGGCGATCGATCTCCCAGAACTCGCGCCCGGAACGCTGGCGGTTGATAGCCGACAGCTTTTTTCGCCATCAACGAACCTAACAGCAAAAATATCGGTAATATCCGTTGAAAACTAGGATACCACCGATAAATCTAACACTAGGTCGTTGTAACGAAGGATGGGAAGTGCTAAGGCTCTAACTCTCTATTGATGGGAGGGGTCGCCACGGGTTAGAATTAGGGGTAAGAATCAATCGTAATCTATAGTCGGACTGGTCAAAACTAGCTCTTTTGACAGCCGATTTTTTTTGTTCCTACTCCTAACCCGACATTACGCGACCTCTTCCGACGCGCCCTCGACCTGTTTGAGATGGATATGCTTGTAGCCGAGCTTGATTTCAAATTCATCTCCCGGCTTGAGGTTCATCTGCTCGGTATAGGTGGAGCCGATGACGATCTGACCGTTTTTATGAACGCTGACGCGGAAAGTCGGTTCCCGGCCGCGTCCATCTTTCGTGCCTTCGGGATCGAGGGGAACCCCTTTAGCGGCGAGAACGGCATCGTAGAAGTCCGTCAAATTCACGCGAACTTGACCGTCTTTGCTTTGCGAGTAGTAGCCACAGCGTTTCGCCGTTTCACGACGGGGCAAGTGGGATAACTCTTTGACTTTTTGAAGAAGGGCTTTCCCGGTTAGGGGAGTAGGAGAGATATCACTCATGGCTTGTAAATGTTCTGGGAATTGTAGCAAAGGTGAATACACATTGCTATCTCCAATTGATCATATCAAAAATCTTCTCGAAAATGTC
Source organism: Pannus brasiliensis CCIBt3594 (assembly GCF_036688125.1). NCBI lineage: Bacteria > Bacillati > Cyanobacteriota > Cyanophyceae > Chroococcales > Microcystaceae > Pannus > Pannus brasiliensis. The sequence continues at coordinate 75,379 of NZ_JBAFSM010000018.1, forward strand.
AAACCCTAAATAATAAATTTCTTAAAAAGCCTCGATCGGAGTTCACGATCGTGCTAAGAAGTCTAGAAACGGCGGGCGCGGTGTCTCCCGCGGCGGGGGGGGAAAAATCATCGCGAGTCCGGGGGCATGGTAAGTCGAGTTACGCGGGAAACACGGTGGAAAAATCGGGAAGATATTGCCGCGAACCCTTATCGGAAAAGGCTCCGAGAGATTATACCTGTGGTCGTACCCCCGTATTCCCGACGCGAGAGTTTCGGTAAAATTGTCCCTATCCGCGTCTCGTGTCCGTCGCGCCGTACTCTCGATCGCTTCTCGGGTCGCCCCGGCAACGAACGAGGTCAACCGGCGCGAAAATCTTAAGGATAAATCCCCGCGGCGCTCGCCGATCGACACGGTAACATGGATTATCCTGAGAGTAGAAGCCAATCATCACGCGCGCGGTATGGAAGTTTCCTTCAAAATTCTCCGTCAACAACCGGACGGCTCCCCCCACATCGAGACTTTCGCTCTGGATGTCGAGGCGGGAAACACGATTTTAGATTGCCTCAATCGTATCAAGTGGGAGCTAGATGGAACCCTAGCCTTTCGCAAGAACTGCCGGAATACCATTTGTGGTAGCTGTGCCATGAAAATTAACGGGCGATCGGCGTTAGCTTGTAAGGAAAACGTCGCGGGCGAGCTAACTCGTTTCGGATGCCAAGGTAAAGGGGAAATCGCGGAGATCACGATCGCCCCCCTCGCGAATCTCCCCGTTATTCGCGATTTAATCGTGGAAATGAAGCCGTTTTGGGACGATCTCGAACGCGTGGAACCCTATATTAGTACCGCCTCCCGATCGATCCCGGAACGGGAATTTTTGCAAGCCCCCGAAGAGAGAGAGCGACTCAACCGGACGGGCAACTGTATCATGTGCGGCGCCTGTTACTCGGAATGCAACGCCAAGGAGGTGAACCCGGATTTCGTCGGCCCCCACGCCCTCGCCAAAGCCCGGCGAACCCTCGCCGATTCCCGCGACGGCGACACCGACCACCGGTTACAGATGTATAACGACGGAACCTCGGGGGTCTGGGGATGCACGCGCTGTTACTTCTGTAACGCGGTCTGTCCGATGGAGGTCGCCCCGATGGATCGCATCGGCGAGATCAAACGGGAAATTCTCGCCCGCGATGACGTACCGAACAGTATCCAGATCCGTCACCGGCGAACCCTGATCGAACTGGTGAAAGAGGGGGGATGGGTCGATGAACGGAAATTCGGCCTCTACGTGGTGGGGAATTATTTCCGCGATCTCCGCGGGCTTTTCAGTATCGCCCCGCTCGGCTTGCGGATGATGGTTCGGGGCAAATTCCCCACCTCGTTCGAGCCGTCGGAGGGAACCGCGGAGGTCAGAAGTTTGATCGAGGCGGTACAGAATTCCCCCTCCCGATAGATTTCGTAATAGCTATCTCTCTCCCTGTAGTCGTATCTATAGCTAGTAATATAGGATGACTCTGGAGAAAATCCCGATGAGAGCTAGACCGAATATCCGACGTTTTTCCGCTGGCGAAACCGGTACGGTCAGGCAAAAGGGCGATCGTCGAAGCTCTCGATCGAGAAAACCGTGACAAGACCCCGGAATCCCGATCGGGATGGTTGCACGATCGCCCTGTATTTCGATAAACGGGGGCGATCGCCCGGCGCGTTTGCCAGGAAATCGCGTGAAAGACCGTTCCCGTCAATCGAAGAGCGATCGAGTCCGTATCCGAAACTGTTGACCGCGATTACAATGAGAGTAGATCTCATACCGCGGACGCATGACAGATTTTTTCATCAGTTATAACGGACGGGATAAACAGTGGGCGGAGTGGATCGCCTGGATTCTCGAAGAGGCGAGTTATTCCGTCGTTATCCAAGCTTGGGACTTCCGGCCCGGTAGTAACTTCGTTCTGGAAATGCAGAAAGCGACGGTACAGGCGAAACAGACGATCGCCGTCCTCTCCGATAATTATCTCGATGCCCTCTACACCCAGCCGGAATGGGCGGCGGCCTTCGTTCAAGATCCGACGGGGGAAAACAGAACCCTGATCCCTATTCGCGTCGCGGAATGTAAGCCTAAAGGACTTTTACAATCGATCGTCTATACCGATCTGGTTAACCTGACCGACGCGGAAATCGCTAGGACAACGATTTTAAACGCTTTACAGGAAAGAGCGAAACCCGTTCGATCGCCCGCGTTCCCCGGCAGTCCGCGATCGCGCGTTATTTCCGAACCGAAAACGTTTCCCGGTCAAACCCCTCACAATATTCCCCCTAGTACCGCCCATCAGTTCGTGGATAGGGAAGAACCGCGGGAAACCTTACACCAACTGCTTCAGGCACACGATATCGTCGCGATCGTTGACAAGACGGGTAAAGGAGGGGTCGGTAAAACGGAATTGGCAGTACAGTATTCGCGGGAACACCTGTCGGATTATCCAGGGGGCTGTTGCTGGCTGTACCCGGATCGAACGAATTTATTGACGCAATTGATCGAGTTCGCCTACCTTCATTTTCCGAATTTTCAGATCCCCGATTTTTTATCTACCGACGAGGGAAAGATCGCTTACTGTTGGCGTAATTGGCTATCTGGGAGAAAGTTATTAGTTTTTGACAATGTGACGGATTTACAGGCTATCAGAGCTTATTTACCACCTTCGGGTTCTGATTTTAAGGTTATCCTCACTACCCGTCGTAATGACTTACCCTTCCGTCCTCTCTACCTTGGCGGTTTACCGGAAAACGCCTCTCAAGACCTGCTCGTAAAATTATTAGGGGAAGAGGAAAGTCGAGATAAATTAGAATTGGTGAATCAACTTTGCGAGTTTGTCGGTCACGTTCCCTTGGGAATATACCAGATCGCCGCGCTACGTCAACCCTCCGGGAGATGAATACCATGACAACGGTTAATGTAAAACTGGTCAAAACTTTAGCGGAAATTATCCGTTCTCTTTCAGAAGAGGAGAGAAATTTATTAGACAGTGAACTCGCCCATCAAACGGGCTGGGACAAAATCAAAGATAGAGTTTTCGCTAGAGGAAAAGCGATAAAACAACGACGATTAGAAGATCTATCCATTCCTTCGATTGAAGATATTATCTATCAGATGCGAGAGGATAGCGACCGGGAATTATTACAGGCTTGTGGATTTGACTGGATCGACTAAAAAATCTTTTTTCGTAGGTTGGGTTGAACGAAGTGAAACCCAACAAAGTGAAACCCAACAATCATAGGTTTGTGTCAGGTTTCGTAACCTCAACCCGACCTACAATTTTACTAGGGAATGGCAAATGTTAGAGGAAATTCTAGCGAAACTTAAAGAAGAACAAGCCAATAACGCGGAGGCGGGAACGGAAGCCGCTCTCGAATTGAATTGGGATTCTCTCGATATTTCCTATCAACAGTTGGCGGCTCTGATTAGTTTATTCGCCCTCGCGCCGATTCCTCTTTCTCTTTTAGAATCGGCTGTCGAAGCTAGTCATTTAGAAATCGATGTGGTGGCGGGTTGTAAAGCACTCGTGGAACGATACCTACTGCAATCGGTGGGAAAAGATAGCTATCAACTCCATGAACGGGTAAGAGACTCGTTGCGGGATAAATTAGAAGGATTGGAAAATTCCGAAGAATTAAAGTGCGGTTTCTGCCGAGCGATAGCGACCGTCGCTCGACAAATTCCCGAATCTCTTACCCAAGAGGATATAACATCTTTCTCGCCCGCTATCCCTCATCTTACGGAAGTAGCGACAGAACAGCAACAATGGCTAACCGATGAAAATCTAGTCTATCCATTTGTTGGATTGGGAAGATTTTATAAAGAGCAGGGGGCATACTCCCAAGCACAACCTTGGTGGGAACAATGCGTCACTATCGCTAGAAATCGTTTAGGTTCTCATCATGTGGATGTAGCTACTAGCCTACATAATTTAGCCGAACTATACCGCGATCAAGGAAATTATGAACTAGCAAAACTGCGATATCAAGAGGCTTTAGCCTTGAGAAAAGAACTCTTAGGCGATCGTCATGCCGATGTGGCAAAAAGTTTGAATAATCTAGCTTTAGTTTACCGTTCTCAAGGAGAGTATAAGCTGGCCGAAACCTTGCTTCAAGAGGCTTTAGAAATAAGAAAAGAACTTTTGGGTGACCGTCATACCGATGTGGCTATCAGCCTAAACGATCTAGCCCTAGTCTACTTTTCTCAGGGTCGGTATGAATTAGCCGAACCCCTATTACAAGAAGCCTTAACCTTGAGAAAAGAACTCTTGGGCGATCGTCATCTCGATGTGACTGAAAGTTTGATGACCCTAGGCTATCTCTACAAAAATGGTCAAGGACGACATGAATTAGCCGAACCCCTCTATCAAGAAGCCTTAGCTCTGAGAAAAGAACTCTTGGGCGATCGCCATCCCAAAGTAGCTCTCAGTTTGAACAATCTAGCGGCAATTTATAACGCTCAGGGACGGCATGAATTAGCCGAACCCCTCTATCAAGAAGCCTTAACCTTGAGAAAGGAACTCTTAGGCGATCGCCATCCCGAAGTAGCTCTCAGTTTGAACAATCTAGCGGCAATTTACAAAGATCAGGGACGGTATGAATTAGCCGAACCCCTCTATCAAGAAGCCTTAGCCTTGAGAAAGGAACTCTTGGGCGATCGCCATCCCGATGTGGCTACCAGCTTGCAGAATCTAGCGGCAATTTACAAAGTTCAGGGACGGTATGAATTAGCCGAAACCTTCTATCAAGAAGCCTTAGCCATGAGGAAAGAACTCTTGGGCGATCGTCATCCCCAAGTGGCGCGTACTTTGAATTATTTAGCCGAACTATACCTGCGTCAAGGAAGGAATGAACTCGCCGAACCCTTGTTACAAGAGGCTCTAGCGATCGCAGAAGAAGGCTTCAGAGCCGATCATCCACTTAATGCTAAAATTCGCAAGAATCTAAAGTCGATCGAGCGTTCATCTCCTGAATAAATCTAAAAAACGGCGAAATCCGTGATTTTGCGCCGATCGGGGGATTGGTAGGCGAGGATTTTCCCGATTAACCGGCTAACTTTAGGCTAACATATCGATTCAAACTAACTTTTTCTTCCGCCGCTCGAATCGCTAATTGACGATGCAGTTCCGGGGGGATACGAACTTGAAAATTGCCGCTAAACAATCTTTCCGAAAAGGGTTCCGGGACGGTTTCCCCGGCACTTTCCATCTCCGCGACCACTCCCTTAACCAGATCGATAATCCCTTGTAACGCGGCCACGGGAGTTTCATCTAGATGGGAAAGGCTAGGAAATTCCGCGCATAATCCCACGTACTCCCGATCCTCTTCCGACCAGATCACCCGATACGCGTAATGTTCGTGATTAGCCATCATCTTCCTCGTTCCATTCGTTAAGTTGAAAGATCGCCGCTAGAACCTGTCGAACTTGATAAACTTTCGCCATGCCATTTTTCCCCGGTTGAATGTTAACCCGCGGATCTCCCGGCCAGGGCGTTTTATAGATGTGGTGAGATCCATCCTGTCTAGAATCACCGAAAAAATGATTGCAAACCCTCTGCAAATCGGCAAAGCGGATATTCTGCGGATTTGCCGCCATTCTCGCGACAAGAGCCTTAATTTTTGTCATTCAACCGCTAGGACAAAACCTAGTCTAGTATCAATATCGATACTAGATCGATCGCCTTTTGATGTCAACCTTCCCCGAACGCGTACCCCGCGAAACGCCTATTGTCCCGTGGTATTCGGATCGGGAGTAGAAACCGGAGACTCGATCGAGGTCGGATCGGGCATTGTCTGGATCGCGGGAGGCTGGAGGATGTCGCGCCAGGATTGGATCTGCTGTCGGGCCGAACTGTAGGCCGCGCTGTCGCGGGGAATGCGCCGGGCGATCGAGATCGCCTCGTTGTAGCGTCCCATATTCGCCTGATCCGAGGCTAACGTCAACAGTTGATAACTCCACCGATCGATCGACTCGCTCTTTCTCGCGCCCGCGTCGGTAGTGTCCGGAATCCCTCTCGTCAACTCGATCGCCCGGCCGAACCCGTCCACCGTTTCCGTCGCCGCCAATCGGAACGCCTGTTGTAGCGCCGAATTCGCGTTCACCTCGCCCCGCCAACGTCGGATATATTGCCCGGCCTCGTCGGCGAGAACCCGGCCCGATCGAATTTGAGACGCGGTATCGATCGCCGCCTGGTAATCCTTCATACTCGCCAGAGAGACCGCCCGATCGAGAATCGGCTGATCCTCGATCCGCTCGACGCGGGATTGCCAGCCGCGGATATCGGTACTCGCTTCCTTGTGGAGCGCGCGATCCGGGCCGATCTGCCGCGCCCGTTCGATCGCCGCCCGTAACGAGGAAGCGTCTCCCGGTACAGCCAACTCTCGCGCCTGCTCCAGAATCGGTCGATCCTCGATCACCTGAATCTGACTCGTCCACTCGCCGATATCGCGTCGGGCTTCCCGTCCGCGGGGATTATCGGCGGGAACGAGGTTCGCTTTAGCGATCGCCGCGCTCAACGCCTCGATCGTTCCGGGTTCGGCCAGATTTCTCGCTTCCGTGAGCGTCTTCAGGTCGGTAATCTCCAGCGTCCAGCGATCGATCATCGATCGGGCCGTCGCGTGGAGGGGACGGGAGGCATCGATCTGCCCCGCGCTCATAATTGCCGACTCGATGCTCTCTACAGTTCCCGCTTCCGCGTCGAGCGCGGCGTTAGCCAACAGCGACCAATCGGTAACTTCCTCCTTGATCGCCAGATCTTTGGGAACTCGTTCGGCGATATCCTGTAATTCTTTCCAATCGCGCCGATCGATCAGATTCGCCGCGTATTTTTGCAGGGTTTCCTCGATCTCGCCGATCAGTTTCCGCGCGCCCTGATAGGCGTAACTTTCCGGGCGGATCTTCCGAACCGCCTCCAATGCCGCCAGCCAATTCTTGGCCCCGCCGCGATCGAAAGTAGCGGTCGCCGCGTCCAGTTGGGCGCTTTCCTCGCGGGCCAGGGAGATCTTACCGATCGCCTCGTTATACTTAACCGTCGCCCAATAATCGTTCTTTAAATTCAATAAATCTACCGCTAGACGGAAGGCCTGATTCCAACTCGCCGCGCGCAGGTGTTCCTCTAACTGTCCGATGATTTGATTTCCCTTCGTCCAGGTTTCTTGCCACTTGGCGATTCTCTCCTCGATCAGTTTCGCGACCTCGGCGTTTCGCGGGATCTGACGGGCCGTGGCGATCGCCCGCTCCAGATTCCCCGTTTGATAGTCCTTTTCGGCGAGATTTAAAATATCCCGCGCCCATTCTTCCATTTTCTCGTCGGCTTGCGGGCGGAGGGGATGATCTTCCGGGAGAGCGGACACGAGAGCGATCGCCCGGAGTAATCCCTCCACGGTGCGGCTATCCGCGTCCAGTTGAGCGCAGTACAGTCGGAGGGAAGCCGAGGCGATCGGCCAGAAAATCTTCGGACAATTGGGCGATTTCGAGAGGTTCAGCAACTGCCAGGTCGCGACGAAGCCGACCCCTCCGAACGTCACCACGAACAGGGCCGCCCAAACTTTCCACGTTAGGCGTTCCTGATACTTGTACCACAGCGAGGAGAGAGAAACGCCCGATTTCCGACCCATTCCATCGATCGAGCGGGTCAAGGTCGTGACCGAATTTTCTGTAATCTCTTTTCCTTTAGACATTCCCCTACTCCCCACCCAAGTGGTTAATGACACCCAATATAACGCGATAACGACGATCCGCGCCCTATCGAACGTGTCAGCCGGATTCCGCTCGCAGAGACTCGACCAATTCGATTAATTGAGCCTCGGTAGCATTATACACTTCCCCGCAAAAATGACAGGTAGCCTCCGCCTGTTTATCTTTCTCGATCATGTCGAGCAGTTCATCGACTCCCAACAGTTTCAGCGCGCCGAGAACTCGATCGTGAGAGCAGTGGCAATCGAACCGCACCATTTGCACCGCGGGCAGAATTTCCAATCCCATATCCCCGAGTAATTCCTGAAAAATGTCCTCTAGGGTCTTGCCCGCCTGTAATAAAGGCGTGAATCCCGTCAATTTGTCCACCCTCGACTCTAAACGAGCCACCAGCAATTCATCGCGGGCCGCTTTCGGCATGACTTGCAGGAGAATTCCCCCGGCCGCGCTCACCCCGGTGATCGATCCCACGAAAACCCCGACTAACAAAGCCGAGGGAGTCTGTTCGGAAGTGACGAGATAATGGGTCACATCGTCGCCGATTTCCCCGGATACTAACTCGACGGTACTGGAAAACGGTTCCCCGTACCCCTCGTCGCGCAATACGGAAAGATGCCCGTTTTCGCCGATCGCCCGGCCCACGTCTAATTTCCCGTTCGGTTTGGGGGGAAGTTCTACCGAGGGATTGCTCACGTACCCCCGCACCGTCCCGTCGAGTCCCGCGTCTACCAATAGTCCCCCCAGGGGGCCGTCTCCCCGGACGCGCAAGTTCACCCGCGATCCCGGTTTTTTCATACTCGAAGCCAGCAGTAACGCCGAAGCCATCGATCGGCCCAGCGCGGCCGTGGCCACGTTAGATAGTTTATGTCGCCGTCTCGCTTCTTCCGTTAAACGGGTGGAGACGACTCCCACGGCCCGGATGCCACCATCGGCGGCGGTCGCTCGAATTAACCGATCTGCCATACTTATCCCTATAATCCTCGCGCTAGTAACGATCTCGGTAAGTCGCGCGAATCAACCCCGCGCGCTCATCTTTACAGTTTTTAGCCATTCCTTACCTAAGTTAACAAAATTTCGCCCGCGCTAGGGCATCGGACACGGGAGCCGGGGCCGGGACTCGATCGAGGGGAAAATGCTAAGATTTATCCGTTCGAGAGAAATTCGATCGGGCGTATCCTAGTCCTCATTCAAATCACGGCAATGTTTGGCGATTTCCAACAAAGTCAACTGCGGATCGAGATCGACGCGAAGGAAGAAGCGATTCGCGAGAGCTTGCTTACTACCTCCCAACTGCGTCAATGGCTCTGGCCGCAAACCCTATCCGGCGACCTCCCGGAAAAGTTACACGAGGGGTTAACTTTCACCACTTGGTCCGGGATGATCCCGATCGAACATCGCGTGGTTTTAGCGAGCGAGAATTGTTTACGTTTGTTATTGAGTCAGGGTATCGACGGTTATCACGAGTGGTACTGGGGCGACGGTTGGGTTCAATCCCGTTTGGAAGGGATTTCCCTGTTACCTTTGAATTTGGGACAGACTTTGAGTTTATTGCGGTTACGTCTGTTTCTCGCGACCCACAAGGAGAAAAAAGATAGCGAGGTTCGGTGAGGGGGAAGATGAATCCAGAAGTCACTCGATCGATCGCCCTAGAGGTGCAACTTTTCCAAAGCGTCGAACCGATAATTTGTTTCGCGAAGCTAGGTTGCGGAGGTTATGTACAAAGATAGATGCGAGTATTGCGACGGAACAGTTCAACCCCGAACCGTCAAACGCGAAGCATTTAAACATAGAGATGGATTCGTGATTCTAGAAGACGTGACGATCGGGGTTTGTGAGAACTGCGGGAATCGATATTATTCGGCCGATATTCTTCACGAGGTTCACGCGATCGCGACCGGAACGAAAGCGCCCGATCGAACCGAACCGATCCCCGTCTCTCACCTAGAATCCTCTTGATTTTTCTTTTAATCCGGTATCCAGAATTCCAGTGCTTTAAAAGAACTGAAATCGCGATAATTAATCGTCCATACCGGACATCGAAAGCGGAAAGCCGTAGCGATTACCGTCGCGTCTTCTAAACTACCTTGCCAGCGAGGTAATTTACGGATAAATTCTTGTAATTCTAATAATTCCTGCCTACTAATCGCGATCGCTACAAACTCTTCTAATAAAATATCGAGCGCGTCGCGGGCTACACCAACCGTAGTTTTTTGTAACAGCCACTTATAAACCTCGAAAATAATGGGAGTCGGGGTTATAATTTTTGTTTTAGCCTGTTGTAACTGCTGGAATCCTTTGACGACTTGAGCGTGATCGGGATCTTTAGCGGCGAAAAAAGCGATAATCGGCCCCGCGTCTACAACGATTTCTTTTAAGGGATGGGTTGTGTTCAAGAATTCACTCGATCGCTGGTTTCTTCCGATACGATACCGGAAAGCTCTAACAATTTCGAGAGGTCTTTTCTAACGACTTTAATTTCTAAAATATCCTGTACTAGAGTAGATAAGTTCTCTCCCGGATGTTCTTGGAGATAATCGTCTACTAATCGAGCGAGATCATCGGAGAGTTGTATCGTTCGTTCTTGCATAGTAATCGCGCTCTAGGCTATTTTCCCCACGATTCTATCAAAAAAAAAGAATCGGGCGAGGAAACCCCGCCCTTATCGTGAATGGTTTAGGATAAATCCTTCACCTGTGATACCAATTGCGCGACTACATCCTGAGCGCTTCCGAACAGCATGAACGTCTTCGGATTGTAGAATAACTCGTTCTCCACGCCCGCGAAACCCGATCGCATACTGCGTTTAATCACGATCGTGTGTTGCGCCTTATCCACGTCCAGAATCGGCATCCCGTAGATCGGACTGGCTTTATCGTGACGCGCGGCGGGATTTACCACGTCATTCGCCCCGATAATCAGCGCCACATCGACGCGCTCGAATTCCGGGTTAATATCGTCCATATCGTACAACTGCGGGTAGGGAACGTTCGCTTCCGCCAGTAACACGTTCATGTGTCCCGGCATCCGTCCCGCGACCGGGTGAATCGCGTATTTCACTTCCACCCCGTTTTTCTCCAGATATTCGGCGAGTTCGCGAACCGCGTGTTGCGCTTGCGCGACCGCCATCCCGTAACCCGGTACGATAACCACGGAACGTGCGTACCCGAGCATCATCGCGCCCTCTTCCGTATCGATCGCGTGAACGGTCTTATCGGTAATTCCCGCGCTCGCTTCTCCAGTCGAGCCGCCCGTTCCGAAAGCACTGAAGAGAACGCTACTAAGAGAACGGTTCATCGCCTTACACATGATCTGCGTCAGGATAATCCCCGAAGCGCCCACCAACGCGCCCGCGATGATCAGCATATTATTCATCAGGATAAAGCCGACCACGCTGGCGGCGATCCCCGAAAACGAGTTTAACAGCGAGATAACCACCGGCATATCGCCCCCACCGATCGGTAGGACGAATAACGCGCCGAAAATCAACGAGAGAACGACGAGGGTGAGGAAAACGTCGATCGAACCAGGATCGAAGAGCAGATAGACGCTACCGCCGATAAACGTGGCGAGTAGCAGGAAGTTGATCGGTTGTTGGAAAGGGAAAGTTACGGGCGCGCCGGTCACGAGTTCCTGTAACTTAGCGAAAGCGAGAACGCTACCCGTAAAGGTAACGCCACCGATTAAAACCCCTAAAATCGCGATTAAAATCGAATCGAAGGGGATTTTTTGCCCGCTTTCCAATAATCTCCAGTATTCGCCGACGGCGATCGCCGCACTGGCCGCGCCGCCCAAACCGTTAAACATCCCCACCATCTGCGGCATCGCCGTCATGGGGACTTTTTGGGCGGAGATCACGCCGATAATCGAACCGATCGCTAGAGCGACGGCGATTAACCCGTAGCTGAGGATTTCCTGATTGACTAACGTGGCGACAATAGCGATGAGCATTCCCACCGCCGCGATAGCGTTCCCCTGGCGCGCCGTGGCGGGAGAGGATAGCTGTTTTAAACCGATAATGAAAAGAACCGCGGCGATCAGGTAGGATAACTCGATTCCCGTATCGAGGGCGTTATTCATAATTTAGCCTCCTTCTTTTTAAACATTTGGAGCATTCGATCGGTGACGACAAAACCGCCCACCACGTTAACCATCGCCAGAATCACGGCGATTAAGCCCAGAATCACGGTTAATTCGTGCCAATCCGTTCCCCCGGCGATCAATAGCGCGCCCACTACCGCGATCCCGGAAATCGCGTTCGCGCCGGACATCAGGGGAGTGTGTAGGGTGGGCGGTACTTTATTGATCACCTCGAATCCGACGAAGGAGGCGAGGACGAAAACGACTAAGCCTGTTAAAAGTTCGGTAGTCATAGGTTATTGTTGGACATTCGTTACAGATGAGGGGATGGGGGGATAGAGAGATGGGGAGATGAGGGAGATGAGGGGGATGGGGAGATGGGGAAGAGAAATTTATATAGAAGATTTATCCTCCTGCCTCCTGCCTCCTGCCTCCTGCCTCCTGCCTCCTGACTCCTGACTCCTGACTCCTGACTCCTGCCTCCTAAACGGAGACGACGAGGGAATCTTTTACCCGTTGATTGCGGATCTCGCCGGCGTGGGTACAGCAGGCGCTATCGAGGATGTCATCGCCGAAATCGAGATTTAGCGAGCCTTCTTTGGTTACGAGGAGATTAAGAAGGGTTTGCAGGTTTTTGGCGTACATCTGGCTGGCGTTGGTGGCTACCGTGGCGGGTAAATTGGTCGCGCCGACGATCGTGACCCCGTTTTGGATCACGTTGCGTCCCGCCGAGGTGTAGGCGCAATTTCCGCCCTGATCCGCCGCTAGATCGACGATTACCGACCCCGGTTTCATGCTCGCGATCATTTCTTCCGTCACCAAACGCGGCGCTTGTTTGCCGGGAACCCGCGCGGTGGTAATTACCACGTCGGCTTTTTTGATCGGTTCGGCGAGGGTCTGCCAGATGCGTTCCTGGGTATTCGAGGAAACCTGTTTGGCGTAACCGTTATCGCCGACGGTATCTTCCTCGATCGCCATCTCGATAAATTTCGCGCCGACACTCTGCACTTCTTCCTTCACCTGGGGACGGATATCGAAGGCTTCCACCACCGCGCCCAACCGTCTGGCGGTCGCGCAGGCTTGCAATCCCGCCACCCCCGCGCCGAGAACGAGGACTTTCGCCGGGGCGATCGTGCCGGCCGCCGTGGTCATCATCGGGAACATTTTCGGCAGGTGAACCGCGGCGAGTAATACCGCTTTATAGCCCGCGAGGTTGGCTTGAGAAGAAAGCGCGTCCATACTCTGGGCGCGGCTACTCCGGGGGATTAATTCCATACTGAAGGCGGTAATCTGGCGATCGGCCAGTTTTTTAACCCGGTAGGGATCGTTGAGGGGATCGAGGAAACCGATCAGGATGGTTCCGCTTTTGAGGCGATCGATCTCTTCCTCGTTCGGGGGGGCGACTTTCAGTAGAATATCGATGGATTGGTAGAGGTGATAGGGGTCGTCGATCACGGTCGCGCCGACGGCACGATAGGCGGCATCGGGAAAGTTCGCCCCCGATCCCGCGCCGGTCTCGACGAGAATTTCAAATCCCGCCTTGACCAAACGGGCTACAGTATCGGGAACTAACGCGACTCGCGCCTCGCCGAGTTCACTTTCTTTGGCAATGCCGACTCTCATGGGTGATTTTCTCCTGCTATGTCCTTCTTGTGGCTACGGTGGAAGAATTACGAGCGATCGAAACTTCGTATATCGCGAGCGCTCCCTCTCGATAACTCAGAGAAGAATGGCCTTTCATTTCCATCCTAGCTATCCTCCCGGTTATCGCTCTTTTCAGTGACAAATCTTAGGATTCTCTTCAGGATCAAGGGTTTTGAGCAATTTTACTCACGGCGAAATCTTCCACAAACCCTGACATTCTTATTAAGACGAGATCATCTATTAACGACGCGTACACTTTAAAAATTGTTACTTTTTAACGAATAAAAAATGTAAATATTTCTCGCGATTGTCGATCTCGGGATGTGGGGAATCGCGCCGGTTTCGAGATTGTCAGGCCGCGTTCCCCTCGCTACAAGCTCTCGATCTCGGTTAAGGTAGGGATAACCCCTCGATCGATCCGCCGATTTCCCCGATGCCCGTATCCACCCCCGACACTTCCACCCATCTCGCGGAAGGTTTCCACGCCCTTTCCGACCCCCTACGGCTAAAAATCCTCGATTTACTGCGCGATCGGGAACTCTGCGTCTGTGACCTGCGCGATCGCCTCGATATCGCCCAATCTAAACTCTCTTTTCACCTAAAAACCCTAAAAGAAGCTAATTTAGTCCGAAGTCGCCAAGAGGGACGCTGGATCTACTACAGCCTCAATCTAAAGCAGTTTCTCCTCCTCGAAGAATACCTATCCGAATTCCGCCGTTTCGCCTCCCTCGTCCCCGCTCCCCCCTGTTCGGAACTCGATTAATCTATCAAAATTTTTAGAAATAATATAGATTTCCGAGAGAGCGATCGATCTCGACAAGAGGGCATTCCTCGTCTAAAAATGCCTTTTTATAACGGTTTTAGAATATTCCCTCGGAAAGATCGGGTCGATCGCCCTCTCTTGACATATCAACTTTTTTTGAAATAATGAAAAACGGGAGGGCTAGTTTCCCCGCGTCCCCTCTCGCTCGATCGACGATGACCACTCGCATCAATCCCGATGCCGTTAAAGCCGGCGGTAGGCTCAATATTTTTGAAAAATACCTCACGATTTGGGTTGTCCTGTGCATTCTGGCGGGAATCGCCCTCGGTCGCCTGTTCCCCGGCGTTGCCAGCGCGCTAGACGCGATGAGTGTCTATAACGTCTCCCTCCCGATCGCCATCTGTCTCTTCTTCATGATGTACCCCATCATGGTCAAGATCGACTTTTCGCGGGCGTTACAGGCCGCGCGGACCCCGAAACCCGTCCTCCTCACCCTGGTCGTCAATTGGCTGATCAAACCCTTCACGATGGTGGCGATCGCTCAATTCTTCCTCGGATGGCTATTCCTACCGTGGTTGAGTCAAACCGAGGTAATTCGCGGGCAAACCGTCACACTCGCCGATTCCTACATCGCCGGGACGATTTTACTGGGAATCGCGCCCTGTACGGCGATGGTATTGATGTGGGGCTATCTTTCCTACAGCAATCAGGGACACACGCTCGTGATGGTGGCGGTTAACTCTCTCGCGATGCTCTTTCTCTACGCGCCGCTAGGAAAATGGTTACTCGCCGCGAGTAATCTCGTCGTCCCCTGGCAGACGATCGTTCTTTCCGTGTTAATCTACGTCGGTTTACCCCTCGCCGCGGGAATCTATAGCCGTTACTGGATTTTGAAACATAAAGGTCGAGAATGGTTTGAACGGCGTTTTCTCCAGTATTTAAGCCCCGTGGCCGTTAGCGCGCTATTAATCACCTTGATCCTCCTCTTCGCGTTTAAAGGCGATCTGATCGTCCGTCATCCCCTCCATATCCTCCTGATCGCCATCCCGCTCTTTATCCAAACGAACCTGATCTTCCTCATCAGTTACGTGGCCGCGCTGAAACTCAACTTAACCTACGAGGATGCCGCGCCGGCCGCGCTGATCGGGGCGAGTAATCATTTCGAGGTAGCGATCGCCACCGCGGTCATGTTATTCGGTTTGAACTCCGGCGCCGCTCTAGCCACGGTCGTCGGCGTACTGATCGAGGTTCCCGTGATGTTAATGCTAGTCGAATTCTGCAAGAAAACCGCCTTCTGGTTCCCCCGAGATCCCCGAAAAGCCACCCTTCTCGATCCCCGTTGCCAGTAGGAGGCAGGAGGCAGGAGGCAGGAGTCAGGAGTCAGGAGTCAGGAGT
This sequence comes from Pannus brasiliensis CCIBt3594, assembly GCF_036688125.1. Lineage (NCBI taxonomy): Bacteria > Bacillati > Cyanobacteriota > Cyanophyceae > Chroococcales > Microcystaceae > Pannus > Pannus brasiliensis. The sequence goes on from NZ_JBAFSM010000018.1 coordinate 90,960, forward strand.
CAGGAGG